>CAZGLO010000009.1:0-33982 GCA_964526735.1 uncultured Chloroflexaceae bacterium
TTCCTCCACTGCCGTTCAAACGGCGTGGCTTCCACCGCGCAAGAGTCGGTGAAAGACCATGGATTGCACCGAAGCACGCAAACGAATAAGTCAGGGTATCACACCCAAGTCGTACCCGCCTGACCACGCGCAGCTTGGGTTTCACTTGGCGCGATGCCCCGCATGCCGCGCGCACTACCAACAACGGCAGGAACTTCTTGAGCATCTGCTCTTTGAACGTGCTCCCGCTCCTGCCAAACCAACACCTTCCCCGCAATCTGCCCCCATCTCTGATGATGCAGACGACGAAGATGCAGACGATGAAGATGAAAAACGCCCATCGCACTCGCCAAACATCGTGTATGGCGTTACGATAGACATTCCTCGTTTCCTGATGACTATCGCCATCTTGTTGGCCATCGCAGTGCCGGTGAGTGGGGTACTTTGGTTTACCACCACCCTGATGCAGGCACACCGCGATGTCTCTGCGATGATTGTGCCAACGGCGGCTCCCTCGGCCCCAATCACTTCCCCGCCTGATGCCCCTAACCAAACTGCTGACCAGGTGGCTCATAACCCTCTTGGTGGTGTTTCTGGTGCATCTTCTGAGCTTGCGGCCTCATCAGCCCTCACCCCAACGACGGCTCTCTCACACACGTCGAGCCTCCAACCAAACGACAACGCTGGTGAGGAGGCGAGTGCTGACGGCGAGGCAGGGGCGCGGCAACAACCACCTGCTCCCCACATCGACCAACTGCCTGATATCCGCGCTCCCAACGCAAAATCCAATCCCAATCCCAATGCTAATCCCAACGCCAAGCCAACACCCTGGCCAACGATTGAAGGGGGGGACTCGCCAGTAGCGGCTCCTGCCCGCCCGCCCACCGTCAACACGCCTATTCCGGTTCCATCGGTGCCGCCGCCCGCCGGTGATGCGATAACCATTTTGCTGCTTGGCAACGACCGCCGTCCGCAAGAGACGGGCATCCCGCGTACCGACACGATTATGCTGATGCGGCTTGACCCCAAAGCACAACGGGTAGCGCTCTTCTCGCTGCCGCGGGATATGTGGGTGGAGATACCTGGCTATGGCGCGAATCGCATCAATGCGGCCTATGTGTGGGGAGAATATTACGGCGCGCCAGGAGGCGGATTGCAGCTAGCACGGGAAACCGTCAGCCATCTGCTGAACATCCCAGTAGATTACGCGATTATGGCCGATTTTGAAGGGTTTATTGGGCTGATCGACGCGATTGGCGGGGTGGTGGTGCACGTCGAGAAGGAATTGCACGATTCGGTCTTCCCCACGATGAATTATGGCTATACGACCGTGCACTTTGCCCCAGGCAGGCAGCTGATGAATGGTGAGCGCGCGCTGACATACAGCCGCATCCGCCACCCTGATAGCGACTTTATGCGCACCCGCCGCCAACAAGCCGTCATCGTGGCGATTGGGGAGCGGTTGCAAGAGCGGGGCGACCTCAAAAACCTCACAAGCCTCACGCAAATCACCGGCGCATTGCGGGGGTTTGTCCAGACGGATATGCCAGAGGAGCGGATTTTGGGGTTGGCGTGGGCATTTCGCAATGTGGATGTCAACACGATAACGCACGTAGGGGTCAGTTCCGATATGGTGTCGTGGGGGGTGGGCGGTGACCGCTACGCGCTCACCGTCCCGCGTGCAACACTCCAGACGCTGACCGAGGCGTTTCTTGATGGAGAAGAGTAGATATATGGACGACAACTTGTATATTCCTGACAAAAAACTGATAGAATAATGAGAGATTATTTGCAACTTTTTCAGACCTGTGCTACACTCCCGTTTCGTACTCTTCCTGTTAGAGATGTTCCACCGTGTTTTGTGGACAGGCGCGAGGTTCCGACAAAGGAATGGTAACGCGTAACAGCCTGAGGACAGCAAAACTGAGTAGCCAACACCTATTGAATATGACTACCTATCGTCGTTCCGGCCACACGTCCTATCACGACCAGACGGCCACAGAATGCGATGTGACGTATAGTAGTACCGTGTTCCAGGGCCGATGTCAGACGGCCACCACGCTCCCAACCGGCACACCCGCCGCGCAAGAGACCAAACCCACCCCGTATGACCATTGTGGGTATCTGGCACCGTGTACGGTTCTTATACCAATGTGGTCTGACCAGCACCGCCCCGGTTGTCGGGCGTGCAAGGACACACACGTCCTGCGGCAACAAGTGCTGGGGGTGGCCACCAACCTGAAGTGAGGTGCTCCATGATAGAGCCAGGATACACGACTCCTGTGTCCCCCATTCGCCAAGATCTCAACGACCTGCAACAGCGAGCGAGCTATCAGCGCCGCCGGTACCGCAATCTCAACCGGACGGTGGTCGAAGCACGTAACGCGGTGGCGGCATTGTTTGCCACTCCGCTCCGAACCGTTCGCAAGCTCCCCCCGCGCTACATCTTGCATGGAGTGGTTTCGCTGTTGGTGCCGCTTGCATTGGGGTTTAGCCAACTTTCTACGGTTCCCTGGATACAGCCATCGCCCACCCAAGCGACGTGGTATGCCGAAAATCCGGCAGAGCTTGGGCCGATTTCGGTGCAGTCGCCCGACGGCGAAATGATCGCCGGAGACCCGCCATTGGCAGACGAAGATATCCCTATGCCGATTTCGGTCGTCTCCAAGCGTGAAGCATTGGCCCCCGTGGTGGTGTCGGCGCAAGTCTCCTTTGAGACCATCAAGCTGCGCAATGGCCCCGGCCTTGAATATGACGACGTGGCCCGCGCCTCCGAAGGAACGCAACTTCAGGTGGTAGGCCGATATGGCGAATGGCTGCAAGTGCGCGAACACGAAGGCTCGCAAATCTATTGGGTTGCGAGTGAATTGATAGATATCCCTGCGACGGCACTCTATGCGCTGTTTGAGATACCACAGGAAGATGTTCCTCCCCCGCCCCCGCCCAAAATCGCCAAGATCCGCGAAGATCGGCTGAATTTGCGCGACGGCCCCGGAACCAACTATGTCAGCATGGAGAAGCTCGAATCGGGCGATACCGTCTCGTTGGTTGAGCAGTATCAAGATTGGTTCCATGTCGCGTCAGACGACTTTGATGGGTGGGTGAAGGCCGATTTTCTCGATATCGCCCCTGGCGTGGTTGAGCGGGTGCACATTGCCGACGAAATCCCCGACCCCAACCCTTCGCTTGTCGCGTCGGTGAATGCCTCATCGGTCAACTTGCGTGGCGGCCCGGGCAAAGAATATCCCAAGCAGGGCAAAGTTAATACGAACACGCAGGTGGATCTGTTGGCGCGTCACAAGGACTGGTTCCGCGTGCAGACGAGCGACGGCACAAAGGCGTGGGTTTTCAGCGACCTGCTCAATATGTCGCCGATGGTACGCCGCCGTATCCCCTACACCAACGATATTCCTGCGGTGCCTGCGCCGGTGCGTGTGGCCCGCGCGACGGGTGGCAATACCGCCGCCGCAACAACAAGCAGCAGTAGCAGCAGCAGCAGCGGGAGCCGGACAGTCGCCGTACAAAGCCAATCGAGCAATACCGTACAGCGGCAAAGCACCGCCGCACACGTTCCCGCAAGCGGCGATGTCGCAGGCTATGCGATGCGGTTTGTGGGCTACCGCTATGTCTACGGCGGGGCAAGCCCAGGAAGTGGCTTTGACTGCAGCGGGCTGACACAATACGTCTACCGGCAATATGGCGTCTACCTGCCGCACAACGCCGCCGCACAATATAGCACCGCGTATGGCGCTATCGTTGGCGGGATGAGCAACCTCGCCCCCGGCGACTTGATGTTCTTTGCCGGAACAGCAGGCCCAGGCATCAGCCACGTCTCTATCTACATCGGCGGTGGGCAGATGGTGCACGCAATGACCCCACGATTGGGTGTGGGCGTGTCGAGCATCTGGGAATCCTATTGGGTCAGACACTACTACGGTGCCATTCGAGTGCGCCGCTAGTTAATGCATAGGCAAGCAGCGAAAACCGGCACACATCGGTACACACGTAAAGGGGGAGTATGAAAGCACTTGTCCTGAGCGGCGGCAAAGGAACTCGCCTCCGACCAATCACCTATACCAGCGCGAAACAATTGGTGCCAGTCGCCAATAAGCCTGTGTTATTCCGTGTTATCGAGGCCATCCGTGACGCCAATATCAAAGACATTGGCATCGTGATTGGCGACACCGGCGACGAAATTCGGCGGGCAGTTGGCAATGGCAGCCGGTGGGGGGTAGAAATTACCTACATTGAGCAGGATGAGCCTCGTGGCCTGGCACACGCCGTCAAAATTAGCCGTGATTTTCTTGGCGATGAGCGCTTTGTGATGTTTCTTGGCGACAACTGTATCCAAGGCGGCATCAATACCCTGATCGAGCAGTTTGCCCGCAGTGATTACGATTCGCAGATTGTGCTCAAGGCGGTGGATGAGCCAGAGCACTTTGGCGTGGCCGAGCTTGATGAGGAAGGGCGCATTGTCCGGCTGGTCGAAAAGCCCCGCGAACCGCTCAGCAACCTGGCGCTGGTTGGCATCTATATGTTCAATCACCATATCTGGGAGGCGGTCGACTCCATCAAGCCGTCGTTCCGGGGTGAGCTTGAAATTACCGATGCTATTCAGGCTCTCATCAATAAGGGGCACACCGTCCACCCCTATGTCCACGAAGGATGGTGGATTGATACCGGCAAGAAAGATGACCTACTCGCGGTCAACCGGCTGGTGTTGGAAGAGCTTGAAAGCGTTATGCACGGGTATGTAGACCGTGATTCGAATATCATCGGCAAGGTGATTATTGAGCGTGGTGCGGAGGTTATCAACAGTACCATCCGCGGGCCGGCGGTGATTGGCGAAGATACCCGCATTGTCAATGCGTATGTAGGCCCTTTTACCTCTATTTACCACCATTGCCACATCGAAGAGAGCGAAATAGAGCATAGCATCGTGCTTGAGGGCAGTACCATCCGCGATCTTCCCCATCGGTTGGAGGATAGCTTGGTGGGGCGTAATGTGGAGATCTCTCGCAGCCCCTACAAGCCCAAGGCCTACCGCCTGATGCTTGGTGATAATAGTTCGGTTGGGGTGTTGTAGCCTTTTCCTGGCCACCCCTCTCCCATCACCGCTCATTTGTTTGACCTCTTTTCTTGTCCTCTCTCCTTTTCCTTCTCTCTTTTAGGCGCACTTGCATGGTGTCGTGCGCCATTTCACAGGTGCCTTGCAGAAGGCAAAAAAAGTGAATATTCAGTTAAAATTACCAGGGTTTTCCCTAGTATTTCTCAGGGTTTTCCTGAGTTTTCTAGGGTTTTCCCTGATTGTTTTAAAAGATCGCTTTGTGTTACTGTGAGTCGTGAGGAAAAGAGAATGAGGTGTTGCAAAATGCATCTCCACACCTTTTTCTTTTCGACCTTTTTTCGGCTTACTAGTGGGATGCATCTCTTGCGCTCGCATATGCTATGGGGCATATGTGCATGCTCATTGGGTTTTTCATTGCAAAGTCGCAACTTATTCCTGTAGGAGTATGCCATGATAGAGAAACAACCCGGCCCAGACGGAACTGTACGTGTCACCTTTTCGCTCCCCTCTTCTATTTGGGCAGATACCATTCATTTAGTGGGCGACTTCAACGACTGGAACCCCAACGCCACGCCCCTCCACCTCGACGAAAGCACATGGAACGTCACGCTCGACCTTATTGGAGGGCGGCCATATCGCTACCGTTACCTTGTCAATGGCACAGAGTGGGTCAATGACTGGCAGGCGGATTCCTTTGCCCCCAACGGCAAGGATGGGGAAGATACTATCGTTATGGCGGTGCTGCCGCACGAGAAAAGTTACCCCGACCTCCAATGGAAAGAGAACCGCTCACGGCTCCCGCTTCGGGTTATCCCGGGAGGAAAGCTTTCAGGTGGCAAAAAGGCTGTCTGAGGGCGAGCATGAGCGGGCAGTAGGCGAATAAAGCAGTAGGCACATCCTTATATGGCGAAAGAGATGGCAGAGATAGCAGAGATGGTTCCTGTTGGTATCACTAGCCTCGGTATCTATCTCCCCTCCACCGTGCGCTCCGCAGCGGATATCGCACTGCTCACGGAAATTCCCGAAGACGTGGTCACCGAAAAGCTGGGTATTCGGTCGGTGTATGTGGCGGGGGAGGAAGATCAGCCGTCGGAGATGGCGGCACATGCTGCCCGTCAGGCGTTGGAGGCGGCAAATGTTTCCGCCACCGAGATAGACCTCATCATCTACCACGGCAGCGAGTACAAAGACTATTTTGTATGGTCGGCGGCGGCCAAAATCCAGCATCTGCTTGGTGCAACCAACGCCTATGCCTATGAGATCTATGCCCTCTGTGCCGGTGCTCCTCTCGCCTTGAAGACCGCCCGCGACCAAATGCGGAGCGACCCTCGCTTACGCAACGTGTTGCTTGTCACTGCGGCACGCGAACACGACCTCCTAGACTACACGAGTATGAGTACCCGCTTTATGGTCAATTTTGGCGCTGGTGGGGCGGCCATGCTGCTCCAGCGCGACTCCCCCCGCAATCAGGTATTGGAGTCGGCTATCCTCGTTGATGGCAGCCTTAGTGACCACGTGGTGATGCCGGGCGGCGGAAGCCGGTATCCGGCCAAAGCATCGACTGTGCAAGAGGGGATGCACGTCTTGCAGGTCATCCGCGGGGAGGAAATGAAAGCCCGCCTTGGGGAAGTTTCGTTGCCAAACTTTGTCCGCGTCATTGATGATGCGGTTACGTCAAGCGGCGCAACCCGTCATGACATCGCCTTCCTCATCATTACCCACATGAAACCCTCATTCCACCACCACATCCTCCAAGAACTTGGGCTACAACCAGAGCAAGCGCTCTACCTTGACGAATATGGCCATATTCAGTCGGTTGATCAGCCACTTGGCCTCAAGCTTGCCGCCGATCAGGGACGGCTCCACGATGGAGATTTGGTTGTCCTGGCAGGCGCTGGCACGGGCTATACGTGGAGTGCGACGGCCATCCGCTGGGGGGCATAAATCACGTGGTCAGGTGCTCCTGTAGCCGTGTAAGACCATCTGTCGCTATCTGACACTCACCCATACTCAGCGTGAGTGCGTGGCGGTAGGCAGAAATCGCCTCCCCCGTCCGTCCTTGTGCCTCATACACCGCCGCCAAATTCAGCTGCACATTGATGTAGCGCTCCCGAAGCTCTTCCCGCTGCTCCTCAACGTACGACGAGTCGCCAAAGAAGGGGCAATCGTCCATATAATCGCCACGGTAGAGGGCATTGGCCTGTTCAAGCGCCTCAAGCGCCTGATCATACTCCTGCTGCCGGAGGTAGGTCGCGCCTTGTTCTGCCGCCGCCAGGAAATCGGCCACATCGCTCCACACCACCACATCCGGCTCAAGCCAATAGCGGTCGTGGTGATAGAGTATCGTCCGGCTTTGGTTGCCGCGCCGGAGACCCGGCTCAAGCGTGCGGCGGAGAGCCGCCACCGTGCGGTGAAATGCGCTGTCGGCCTTGGAGATTTCGAGGTCGGGCCAGATGACCTCCTCCACCTCATCCTTGGTGACGCCTTTCCCGCGGCGCTCGAAGAGAAAGGCAAACAACGCTTCGGCCTGATAGGTACCTGCCTTGTTGCCACCCCACCGCGTAATCTCTTCGCCTTCGTTGTCCACCCGCAACGACCCAAGCGCATAGACCGCAAGCTTTGACGGTAGATCGCTATTGCTGGTCGTTGTTGTTTCGCGCGTTCCTTGGCGGACGGTCTCAATCGCCTGCTGCGAAAGCTGTTCTTGCTGATGGCGCAACGTCTTACTCTGCTCAGCCAACTCTGCCATCGCCTGTTCCTGCTCTTCACGGGCGCGGGCGTGGCTGATGGTCAGGGCAAGGTAGCCACTGAGGTGGTTGAGCAAATCCTGCTCCGTCTGCGTGAAGCCGTCGGTGGCAGATCGGGCGGGCTGATGGTCAGGTTGCCGCTCGCCAAGAATGAGCAGTGAAGGTGGCTCATCGCCGTGCTGCAGCGGGATAATCCACCGCGCCGAAGGCCATGCTTCCCACGGCTCTGACAGCTCTTGTGGCCCCTCTGAGAGGTCGAGAGGCGGGAGCGTGGTGGGAACCGACTCTTCCCCATACACCGCCTGCGGCACAAAGCCATTGGTATTGCTCTTACCATCCCCTTCTTGCTCCTCGCCCTCATTATCCCCCTCGCCCCCATTCACCCCATTGCGCTGCTTTGCGGGGGTGGCAACCAGCCCCGTCTGCACATCAAGCGCGCCGCAAATGGAGGAGAGACTTGCCTGTAGCTGCTCATGCAAATCGCCCTGCTCAAGCAGTTCATCGCTCAACGACTTGAGGAAGCGGCTGTAGTCAAATTCGCGGGGGTAGAACCGCCGGTCGACCAAACTCCGCAACCACTCTCCGAGCGGGCCGAAGGCAGCAACCAGGCTCACGATGGAGATAGTGGTGACAAGCGGGATGTTGATGTGGAGCAATTCACCTGCCCCCCACTCCAACACAATCACGATCACGATAAAAAGCATCGTGAAGAGGCTCCCCAAGACAGAAGAGAGAAATTCACGTTGCGCAACACGGCTCGTGATCAGGATGCGGTGGGCAAAGAGAGCATAGATAAGCATCCCAAGCGCCACGACGATCAGGAGGCGGGGAAGAGTGGGGCAGAAAGAGAATTCCCGTGCGGCGATGGCGAGAAGACCACCACCAACGCCCATTCCGACGGTCTTCAGTACAAAGCGTTGGCGGGCGATCTCCTGAGGGGAGGCGGCTGCCGTGTCAGAACGCTTGATTGTATCCCACACCATCCACGTCCCAAGCAGCAACGGGGTTAGTCGTTGCACGACTGCTCCCACCGCCACCAACCCTCCGGGAAATTGTGGCTCTCCCCAGCGCGTCCAGGCGGGGAAGGGGGGATTTTGTTCCGGGAGCGCGCCGAAGAGCGCATAGAGCGAGAGAGCGGCTCCTATCGTGTAGAAGATGCTGATTATCACCAGGTGCAACGGCTGTAGCCGTTCATCCTGCATAAAAACGACGATGAAATGCAGGAATGCCGCGGGAGTAAGCACCACCGCCATAAGCTGCAAACGACCAAGAATATGCGCAACGTCGGGAGAGGTGGTGAGTTGGGTCTGGATGGCCGTAATGCCGTAAAGTACCAGCGATGTGCATAGGACTGCGAAGACGCGGATAGTACGGTCGTGGGGGTCACGAACGAGAAGGCTTAGCCCAAGCCAGGCTGCCAATACCACAATAATCAGATCGGGTAGGCGGTAAAAGAGCAGTATCATTTTGGTATGATAGCACAGCTACGAACCGGCGGCAAACGACAGCCTGTGGTATCTGTCGGTGGTATCTGTGGTATCTGCTGTATCTGTTATTCCCCTATTCCTCTATTCCCTTATTCCCCTATTCCTCCTGTATATTGAGCGGGAATGCAGCAATCACGCGGTCGCGGCCAGATGCTTTGGCTTGATAGAGCGCCTTGTCGGCGGCCTTGAGCACCGTATCGCCATCGGAGCCATTGGCGGGGAAGCTCGCAACACCCACAGAGATGGTGACGTTGCCGAGCATACCACCACGGTGCTCCACCGCAAGCTCTTTCACCTCTTGCCGGATCTGCTCTGCCCGCCGGTAGATGTCGAGGGGCTGGGCGCGGGGGAAAATCAGCACAATCTCCTCCCCGCCGTAGCGGCAGGCGATATCTTGGCCGCGCACACACCGCTGCAGATATTCTCCCAGCGCTCGCAATAGCGCATCGCCGCCATCGTGCCCGTAGGTATCATTAAACTGCTTAAAGTGGTCAACATCTATCATCATAATGTTGAGCGTATGGTGATAGCGGTCTGCGCGGTAGAGTTCCCGCTCCAACACCTCATCAAGGTAGCGGCGGTTGAACAACCCCGTCAGCGTATCGCGGATAGACTGCATTTTGAGCTGGTCGCGGAGGTGGAGGTTGGCCAATGCGAGCGCGATATGCTCGGCGATGGTGGTTGTCAGTTGGTAGATCCACGCTTGGCGCTTGTGGTAGAGGGAGGTGGTCTTGCTGCGTAGATGGAAGACACCTAGCATCGTGTTTTGGGCGATGAGCGGCACGCAGATGTGTGATAGCCCCTCTTCAGTGCGAGTGCCAAGCATCTGTTTGCAGCAGTTTTTGACATCGGGCGAGCGCATGGTGGCGGTGCGACGGTGCTGCAATACCCAACACTGCTCTGGCGAAAAGGAGTTGACGTGCGGGGCATCCTCGCCCCACGACGCCACCGCTTTGATAGTGGGGCTGGAGGGGTGGGAGATGTAGAGCGTTCCCGATTGGTGGGAGAAGATGGTGGGGGCGAACGATTGCACCACTTGGTAGATTTCTTTGACCGTCATGCAGCTCTGCAGCGACTCGCCCATCTCCGTAAGCAGGGTGGCTTCGAGGTTGCGCTGCTGAAGCTCGTTGATTTGCTGCATCAACTGCTCATTGACCTGCCGTTGGGTTTCTTCGGCCATCTTCCGCTCGGTGATATCGGTGACGACCGCCACAATCGCGCTTGCGACCTCGGTTTCGTGGACAGACTGCAGGGAAAGATGCCCCCAAAAGATGCTGCCATCCTTACGGACGAAGCGCTTTTCGGTGGTGTAGGTGGAGGCTGTCCCTTGAGCGATGGCCTCGAAGATGAGCTGTAGGTCTTCATAGTCTTGTGGGTGCACGCAAAGCAGGACGGAGGTTTGGTAGATCTCCTCCAGTGTGTAGCCAATCATCGCTGCCCAGCGGTCGTTGGCCTGGATGGGGCTTCCTGCAAGCGTGAGAAGGCAAATTCCGGCAGAGGCATTGTCGAAAATGGCTTTGAGATGGGCACGGCTGGTGTGCAGCTCCGACTCGGCCCGCTCACGGTTGGTGATATCCTGAAAACTCCACACGCGCCCCTCGATTTTGCCCTGGACACGGTAAGGAACAGTGCGGCGCGCAAAAACACGCCCATCCTTTAAGCAAACCGTGTCGTAGGCATCAACGTCGCTTTCTTCGTAGAGCGCGCGCACTCGCTCTTTGAAAGACTCCGGCTGGATGACCTGGTCTGCCACATACAAGAACAGATCTTTGTCGGAGAAGGTTGTGTGCCACTCCTCGGGAAGGTTCCACAGCTGCTCAAACTTGCGGTTGTAGGTGTACACACTCCCATCAAACCCAACCACCATAATCCCCTCCGCCACCGAGGCGAGCGTCGCCCATGAGGTCGTGAGAAGGCGCTCCAACGTGGCCGTGATCATATCACAGTCGCCATCGGGCGAGAGGTGCTGGTCGGCGGGGAGGTGCTCGTTGAGAACACCTACAAACAACGTCCGCTGCCGTTGCAGCTCCTCCATACTCGCCATTATGTACCCAAGCCACTGGCTGAGAACCGTGCTATCAGTGCTATTGGGGGCGATGGATAGGCGGGTGCCGTTGTCGGGTGTGTGCGTAATCATCGTGTGCAAAGAACGTTCCTGTACCACCATCATGCTAGACCTCGCTCGGCCTCTTGATACCATTGTACAACAGTGTTTAGATCATTAACAGTCCCTTTTCGTATTACTCTGTATGGTACAGGAAAAAAATAGTCTGTGCGTAGCGCTTTTGAGAGATGTGTGTGGAGAAATAAAAAAGAAGTGTGTACGTTTTCCCCTCCCCCGCAATAAGAGGATTACGGCGGGAGGGGAGGAGATTGTTGGTTGGGAGGGGGGGAAGGGATTATTAGCCTTGGGGATTGAGGTGAGGGAGGGAGGGAGGAGTGGTTGCCAATGCTCCCAAGTGCTTGCCTACCTGACACAGAGTATGCATCAATAACCACTTCCCCTGCAGGAGGGAATCTAATCAGAAGCTCCCAACTCCTCAAGTTGTTTTTCGGCTTGCTGACGGAGATAGGTGTTATCGTCAGCCATTTCGACCACTTCCTCAAAGTCGTTTATGGCTTTCCGGGTGTTCCCAGCATCCAGATACACCATTCCTCTACTGTAGAGTGCATCTACATTTTCAGGCGTTCGTTCGAGGATAAAGTTAAGGTCTTGGACGGCAAGATCAAAATTTTCCTTGTGGTAGTGAACAAGACCACGGTTGCTGTGAGCCTGAAGGCTATCTGGATCGAGCTCAACTGCTTGTTCTGCATCTTCGAGCGCAAGATCAAGCTCATCTGTCAGATAATAGGCGAAACTTCTGTTTGTATATGCTTCTGCATACTCATCGTCTAGTTCAATCGCCTTTGTCAAGTCCTCTATGGCTTGTTCGGTATCGTTGAGGCTCATATAGGCAAATCCGCGGTAGTTGTACGCTTCTACGTTATCCGGGTCGCGCTCTATCGCCACATTGAAATCAGCAATTGCTTGTTGGGCATTGTAGGCATCAAGATGCTCTTTCCCACTTTCGACATAGTCCTCTGTGTCCCATCCTTCCACAGGCGTGGGCGTTGAGATATTCTCTCCGGGTTGCTCTACAATCACCATTCCCTCATTTTCCCCTGCATCGCTACCTTCGTCAGTTCCGGTAGACTGTTGCTCAGATGAACTCGGCTCTTCTCCAATTGCTTGTTTGAAGGCAGAGAGAGTTTGCGCTCCTCCAAGTCTCTCCCCATTGCTCACGATGAAGTGGGGGGTTCCCTGAACACCCATAGAGCGTCCTGTGGTGAGATCGCCTTTTACCGTTTTCTGATATTTCCCCGAATCAAGGCACTCCTCGAATTGTTCGGTATCTAGATCGAGATCGCTCGCAAATTCTTTCAGGTTCTCATCTGTGAAAGAGATATTGCTTGCAAAGAGGAGATCGTGATACTCCCAAAATGCATCTTGTTCCGCTGCACACTCACTTGCCTCCGCTGCTCGAACTGATTCCTCACTCAAAAATGCAAAATGCCGAAACCCAAATCGGACTTTACCAGTTTCAACTAGCTCTTCCTCGATTTTGGGCTCTGTTTCAATTGCAAATCGTGCGCAGTGGGAGCATTGAAAATCACTGAAGTCTATAATGGTGATAGGAGCATCGGGATCTCCCTTGATATGCCGGGTGCCATCAATCAATGCCTGCATCAAGGGGTCGATCTCGGTTTCGGTTTCCTCCTCTCCCTCTTCACTTTCCTCCTCATCCGCCGTCTCTTCTTCTTCGCTCACCGTCGTGTTTTCTACATTTTCTGTCTCCTCCGACGACGCATCGCCTGTAGCAGGGGTGGTTGGAGCAGCAGTACAGCCAACGAGTGCAAGGAGCGTGGTCAGTGCTAAAACTTGCAGGATTGTGCGTGTTCGTAGGATCATGTTTCTCTCCATATCCTTCAAATTGATAAAATACCTCCCACGTTGGTGGGAGGTACGCCCATTGTAGTTTTCCGATCCTCTAGCAGATATCAGACAAGCACCAGACTGATATATGGTGCAAGTCTTCCCACTTAGCTATTGAGAGATGAGTGGCAAGTATATCTTGCGCGGATTGATTTGGAGCATCACTGACGCTTCATTGCTCTCTTCGCTTCCATTGGTGATCTTGTACGTGAAGCTGTCGCTGACTACCTCCGTCATACCATAATCATCTAAGCTGATCTTGTTTGTGTATGTGATCACCCGGTTCCCGACCTCAAGTGTTCCATGGGTTGGATTAGTCACCGAACTCTTGACGATTGAGAGCGTGCCCGCGGCAATAACATCGCCATCTTTGTCATTGCTCAGCACTTCCAGGCCTTGACTGCTGTTCTTAAGAACGGTTATTGAGTCGTCGACTGCGGTTGGCACTGTACCTGTTTCTATATCAGTGATGGAAATGGTCACTGTAGCCGTATCGCTTGACGTAATACCGTCGTTTGCCTGGTAGGAGAAGGTATCCTCAGTGGCATCATCTCCATTATGCGTGTATGTGAAGCTGTTATCTGCTTGTTTCTCAACCGTCCCGTGAGCCGGATCAGAGATCTTCACCGTGGTCAGCGTATCGTAGATGTCGGGGTCTTGGTCGTTTGCCAGCACGTTGACGTTCACAGACATACCCTTGGTCACCACGGCGGTATCGTTGCTCGCGACCGGCACTGTGTTGGTCACCGTGATGAGCACCGTTGCCTGGTTGCTTTGGTCTATCCCGTCAGTCACCTGATACTTGAAACTGTCGCTCATATTGGTGCTCTGATCGTGCATATAGGTGATGGTGCCATTACTATGAATGGTCAGTGAGCCGTGTGTTGGAGACACAATAGAGCTTTCGACAAGGGAAATAGTATCGTAGATAGAATCTGCCTCGACATCGTTATCAAGCACAGAAATATCGACTGGGAAGCCACGCTTCACCATTGCGCTGTCGTCATTGGCAACCGGCGGGGTGTTCTTGACCGTCACCGTCACAGTGGCTACATTGCTGTTGGTAATAGAATCTTTTGCCCGGTAGGTGAAGGTGTCTTTGGTGGCCCCACTATTGCCATCGCTGGCGTACGTGAAGGTTTTCTTATCGTCGCTGAGCTTGACCGAACCGTACTTCGGGTTGGAGAGCTTGACAGCCGTGAGATCGTCCCCATTGGCGTCCGTGTCATTCTCGAGGACTTTGATCTCCACCGTGTGCCCCTTGGTGACCACCGCTGTATCATTGACTGCCACCGGGGGATGCTCAATCGTGATAGAGACCGTTGCTGTTTCCGCGCTCTTATCTGTTCCATCATACGCCTTATAGGTGAAGCTGTCGCTTGTTGCATCCTCTCCACCGTGGGTATAGGTGATGATGCCTGTGGTATTGCTCCAGTCCACTGTCCCGTGTTGTGGGTCAGTCACATCTTCGACAGTGAGCGTGTCACCATTCTCATCGGTGTCGTTCTCGACCACGTCAATGGCGATTGTCCCGCCCTTGGCGACCGAGGCTGTGTCGTCAGTGGCTACGGGGGCAACGTTTGCCTCTTCAACCTTGACTGAGCCTGGGGTTGTGTCTGGTTTTTCATCTGTAACGTCGCTGAAGGTGATTACCAACGGATCTGTCGTCTCGTCAAAGGTGATATCAACCGTAACATCCTTGACGTCTCCGACATTAAAAGTAACGGTGACCAGTGTACCCGAGAACCCATTTGCCAATGGTTCCGAGAGTCCATCTCCCAAGAGGATACGGAGATCTCCATCGGGCTGAACTGCGGCTCCTTTTGCCCCCCAGTTTGAAATCGCGTCCCAGGTAATGCTGTCGTAGGTTAGATCCGTGCCAAACCTGATATCAAATTGTCCTCCAGCAACATCCTTACCGCTGTTATTGGTAAACTTGATTGGTACATCAACCGTCTTGTTGGGCTCTGCAGAGATGTCTTTCTCGATAGACAATGAAGTCCCTGCTGCGTACACACTGCCTACGAAAGAGGCCGATATAACGGTCAGAACAAGTATCAATCCAACTGTCACTATAGAAGATACACGTTGCTTCACTGAAAACCTCCTGTTTAAGCCTTATGAAAAGTCACTTTAATGCACGTACAAGCTCATTTGCATGAGATACGCTCATTTATGACCTATATTCCTAAACGACGGTCTGTCGTATTTGTTACAGGGTTCATCTGCCAATTTCGAATTTCTGAAAATCCTGACAAAAGAAGGCAGCCATCCACAAAGTGTGAACCTTGTGGATGGCTGAAGCAAAGAGAGATTACATTGCTGATTATCGGATAATGTTTGGCAAGAACAGCGTCTCGAAACCGTTCTCCACCGTACCGTCAATGTCCTCTGCTGAGGAACTTGAGAATGAGACTGGCAAGTCCTGAGTGAATTGAACCAACGTTTGCTCAGAAGCATCCGAGACAACGTTGAATGAGAGAGTGGCAATCTCCCCATCGTCAAATGTAGAGATTGGATCTGATGTACTGACAAGCAGCACCTTCACAATACCTTTCTCTTGATCGACTTTTGCTTCTCGGTGTTCAAATCCCTCTGGAACATCGAATGAGACTGCTTCCTCGTTGAGACTAAGCACGTTTGGATCGTATCCCAAGGAGAAAGTGACACCAGCGATATCTTCCCCATCTGTTTCGATAGAAACTGGAACAACAACATTCTGTCCTGGTGTTGTCTGGAGAAGTCCCTCTATTGAGAGAGAAGGTTCACCCACTGGCTTCAGTGCACTGGTGCTAGCCATGTTGGAGGGTGTAGGTGCGCCGCACGCATCTGGCCCATTGAGGATCTTGAGGCTGGTACAAACCAGATCTGTACCATTGATGACCGTTTCTTTTCCTGTAGTTGGGTCAGCTGGCTTAGCATCACACCCTTCTGGGACACCTGCAAAGCTGCTCGTTGGTGCTTCAGTCCACTTCCTGTCGGAGTCAAGAATCTCCACTTTGATTGCCACGATGTCAGTACCATTGACTACTCCATTGTTGTTGCAGTCACCTCGTGGAGCACCGACTCTAAGAACTTTACTCTCCTTGATGGATGGATCTGCCTGGGATGTAACAGTGACCGTGATTATGTTTGTCACGCTACTCGAGGTCTCCACGATAGCAGGGGTCTCAAGTTCAACGTCGGCTGTGTCAATTCCCTCGATCTCAACCATCTTCGGATAAGTGAAGTTCCATCCTGCTTCGTCGGTAATGTCTATGTCGTATGTATCCTTCTCAGGACCACCGTTCATGATCTGGAAGGCCACTTTCTTCGCCTTGCTGAAGCTCATATCAATGGTCTGAGGAGCAACAACAGAGACATCCCGAAGGATAGTGTTGCGCTTGATCTCAACCTTGCCACCCGCCTCGATGGCACCGTTGATGTTGGCAGGAGTAATGATACCACCATTCCCGACAGCGAGGGTCACATTGTTCACTGCTCGGATGTTGTTCCCCGTGCCCAGGAAGTTGATGTTGGCATTGTTGCCACCGAAGAGCGTCACGTTCCAACCAAAGATGGTTGTCCGGTTGAGGCAGAAGGTCGTTGGCTCGATAACAACATACCCCGCCCGTGAGCAATAGGTGTCGGTGCTATCACACCCGCCGTCGCCCGCATAGTGCGTTCCGCACTTGAGGTGGACGTTTGGCAGAGAGATAAGCTTCAGTCTTCCACCCATTCCGGGGATCTGTGACCGGGTCTGGACGTTTCCGCCCTTGCCAGCGCAGGAGGTACCCACATTGATGAGAGAGCCACCGGGTCCACGATATTTACCCCATATATGGGTTTCGCCGCCATTACCGGCTTTGGCTCCCCGAGTGTCACTGGTGATGTCACCACCATCGCCACCACAGATTGTACCACTATTGACGGTATTCTTGGCGAGGATCATGGTTTCGCCACCAGAGCCAGCAAATTGCTCACTATCGCTACCGCGGCCAGCCTGGATCGTTCCTTCGTTGAAGAATGGCGTGGCCCGCATCGTGATAGAGGCTCCAGCACGTCCGTACAGTGACATGTAGTCAGGTGCATCCTTACCGATGATCTTGCCGGTCTCGGCGTTGTAGATCATACCGGAAGAATTGATGTTTATGTCCTGCAGGTCATCACTCTGGAGCGTGCCGTGGTTGCACAGCCCAGCAATAGAGACTTGCGAACCGGGAGCGGTGACCGTTCGACCTTCGCCTATTTGCACGATATCGCTGCTGTTTGGAATTCGCTTCGGGTCCCACGTTTCTTTCACACCCCAGTTTGTGGATGTGATAAGATTGGAAGTTCTGATGGTTGGATTGCAGTCAGGAACCGTTGGCAACACTTGACTGTCGCAGTCATCACCTTCACACGTTGGCATGTCGAAGCAGGTTGGGCAGGCAGGAGGCACGATGCCGCCACCGCCGCCGCCACCGCCAGGAGGCGTGTCACCGCCGCCGCCGCCGCCAGGAGGCGTGTCACCGCCACCGCCAGGAGGCGTGTTACCGCCGCCGCCACCGCCGCCGCCGCCGCCAGGAGGCGTGTTACCGCCACCGCCGCCGCCGCCAGTGTCGCAGGCTTTTCCTGTGCCCTTGAAGATGACGCCATCGCCACCATCGTGGTGCTCAACCCGGTAAGTGCAGGTCTCGCCACACGGCGCACAGAGTTTGACCGTCACCGGAACGCACTCTTTGTCCTTGAGCGTCAGGCTTGCGGGTGACACCGACATGGTACAGCCATCAGCACCTTCGATTGCCGTGTTGAGATTGATTGTCTGGACACTACCTTCGTGATTACAGACATTAATCTCCCGCTCAACACACCCATCGATTGGGTCGTCCATAATGTCCAGATTGCGCTGTCGCTGCAAGGTACAAGACTTGCCTGCGCCATAGCCATCTGGAGCCACCATCTTGATACGGACACAGTAGTGACCGCTCACCGGTGGTGACCATTTCACGCTCTTCGTCACTGACCCACCCGCGGGGATGGTGATGTCGTTGATGGTCTCCACCTCGTCGAACCACTGACCAATTCCCAGCCCAGAGATGTAGAACGTGAAGGAGACGGTGTGATCCTGGGCTGTCTTGTTCTCCTTCGTGAAGGACAGAGTAGTTTCTTGGCCCTTCACCACCGGATAGGGGTTAACCACGATGTTCTTGCCATCGAAGGCGAAGCCAGGCTCGTTACAGCAGATGTCTGTAGTGGCATCGCACGGGCAAATCGTGCCTCTGGTCTCGAACCGGGTACCATCATCGCCCGTATCCGTTTCGAGGTGGTAGACACAATGGCCTTCGCACGGCGTACAAATCTTAACTTCCACATCCACACATTGGCCTGGTTTGACTGTCACGGTTGGCTCAGCCAGCATCAGTTGTGCATTACACTCTGCCGAACCTTCCTGCTTGACAAGTGAGAGGTTGATATCCTGGATCTTGTCAGGGTCAGGGTTACAGACCTTCACAGAGCGTTTCTGGCATCCGTTCTGAATAGGCCAGATGTCGATGTTGCGCTGGCGGACGAGTTCACATCCGTCCTTGCCCTCGACAATCATCTTGACGCGAACACAGTAGTGACCAGTGTTGCCCGGGTGCCACGTAACGCTCTTAGTGACTGTCCCATTGGCAGGGATGGACACGTTGGTGAGCGTGTCAATCTCGTCGAACCACTGGCCAACCCCCAGCCCAGAGACATAGAACTTAAGTGTGACCACCTGCTCCGTAGCCGTGCGATTGCGGCGGGTGAAGGAAAGGGTGGTTTCCTGGCCTGCCAAGACTGGGTAAGGCGAAACGTTGATGTTCGTATCGATGTACCGTGTGGCCCAAACGTCGTCGCAGGCAGAAGGTGTGTCGCCACCAGGAGGTGTGTCACCAGGAGGCGTGTCACCGCCGCCGCCGCCGCCGCCGCCAGGAGGCGTGTCGCCGCCACCACCGCCACCGCCAGGTGGTGGGCAATCGGGGCTTTCCTTGGTGATGGTCACCGTATCCGGCTTATCACCATCGGCGTAGCCCACGGTGTAGACGCATTGGTCGTCGCCGTTCATCCCACACTGGGGAGTACACACGCCAACTTCCACTTCCACACACGCGCCTGCTTCCACCGTCACGCTGTTCTTGTCCAGCTCCGCCGTACAACTTGCGTGGCCGGAGAGTTTCGTCAATGCCAGGTGGTAATCCTGCGTTGTGCTGGTGTCGTTGCACACATCGATGGTCTGTTGATGACATCCTACGCTCTTCTCCCCAACATTGAGGTTCCGATTGCGGATCATCTTACAGCTGCGCTCACCGTGGACGGTCATTTCCACGCGCGTGCAGTAGTGGCCGGACTTAGGCGGATACCAATCCGCGCTCTTGGTCACTTGCTCGCCCGCAGCGACCGGCACATTCTCGACGGTACCGATGGGTTTCTTATTCCCCCACTGGCCAATCCCCAGTCCTGCAGCGAAGAAGTCAAACGTCACCACCTCGTCATTGGAGGTGCGGTTGCGCCACGTGAAGGAGAGGGTGGTATTTTGCCCCTCAATGATTGGCTGCGGTGCCACTGAGATGTTCGTGTCTCGGTACGCTGTGCGTGGATCACCACAGCAGACATCCTCTGTGGGGTCACAGGGAGCCGTTGGGCAATTCGGGCTTCGCTTCACGAACGTCGCCGTGTCTGGCTTGCTATCATCGGCATAGCCCACGGTGTAGGAGCATTCCATCCCACACTTGGGTGTGCAGATTTCCACTTCGACATCCACACATGCCTCATCTTGAACGGTAACGCTTTCGCTTTCGGCAACCAAGCGTCCGCTGCAGTCAACATGACCGGAGTCTTTAATAATCTCCAACGGGAAGGTCTTTGCTTCACCAGAGTCGTTGCAAACTTGCATCTTAGAAGTGCTGCAACCTATCTCTGGCGGGTGTATGTTGAGATTGTGGTTGAAATCCTTAGTGCAGGAGTGCTCCCCGTGAACGATCATAACCACTTTGGCACAGTAGTGGCCGGTGAGCCCTGGCGACCACGTGGCACTCTCAGTGACAGTTTCTCCAGCAGGGATAGTCACATTCTCGACGGTGCCGATATGTTGCTTATCCCACCACTGGCCAATCCCAAGACCTGCGACGTAGAACTTAAACGTCACTTCTTGGTCAACCCGCGTGTGATTGCGCTTGGTGATAGAGAGGCTTGTCTCTTGGCCCTTGATGACCGGCCGCGGCGAGACATGAACCGTCGTATCCTTCCGAACATCACAGCAGAGATTCTCGGTCGGCTCACACAGGGGGTATCGGCCGCAGCGTGCGCTTGTATCTTCACGCTCAAATGTGACCTCACCCTCGATGCCATCCCCATAGACCGTGTAGGAGCAGGAGCCGCATTGAGGGGTGCAGACTTGCACCTTGGCCGGGGCACACCTGCCTGCCGAAAGTGTCATCTCCGCAGGAACGATTGATGCGTCACATCCAAAGTCCCCAGCGTTCTTTCTGATGCCAAGCTCGAAGTTCTTGCGTTCATCTGAGGTGTTGCAGACATCAATCTCGCGAACCACACAGCCATGGCCAGGTTCCTGAATATCGAGGTTGCGATAGGCGTCCACCTGACAACCTTCATCCTCAACGATAGTCGTCACCTTCACACAGTGGTGACCGCTAAGCGGCGGGTTCCACGTGGCGCTCTTGGTGACTGACTCGCCAGCCGGGATAGTCACATCTTCCACCGTGCCAATGAGTTCACGGAACCATTGACCAATCCCAAGACCGGAAGCGTAGAATTTGAAGGTAACCTTGTGGTCGACCGATGTGCGATTGTGCTTCGTGAAGGAGAGAGTGGTCTCTTGGCCCTTGATGATAGGCATCGGAGAGACCTGAATGCGATCGTCAGCATAGCGTCGCGCCGTTGCCTTGCAGCACAAGCTCTCGGTCTCATCACAAGCATTGCACGCTTCGGTGTTGGTATCTGACTCAAACAAAATGCCGTCGGTATCTTCCTCATACTCAAGTCGATAGGAGCATGAAGCACATTCCGGCGTGCAGATTTGCACTTGTGCATTAACGCACGTCTCACCCTTGATGGTCAGGTTTTCCGGCAACACTTTACCTTCACACCCTGCATCGCCTCCATTGTTGATGAGGTCGAGGTGGTAGGTACGAATGTCTTCGTGTGAGTTGCACACTTGGACATTCTGCATGTGGCACCCTGGATCAGGAGGTAAGGTATTAATATTCTTCCGTCGAACGAGTTCACACCCAGTGTCTGCGGTCATCTTGACACGAACGCAGTAGTGGCCACTGACTGATGGGTTCCACGAAACACTCTCGGTGACTGACTCGCCAGCCGGGATAGTCACATCGTTGACAGTCTTAATTTTATCGAACCACTGACCAATTCCCAATCCAGAGACTTGGAAGCTAAGGGAGACGGTGTGGTCGACCGATGTGCGATTGTACTTCGTGAAAGAGAGTGTTCTTTCTTCTCCCACCTGGATGGGACCGCGGGGAGTGACTTTGATATTGGTGTCACGGTAGCGTGTCCGCCAGTCATCACAGCAGATGTCCTCTGCAGGATCGCAGATATCCACACAGTCGTGCCAGGCGATAGCACCGGTAAGGTATGCGGAGTCACCGTATGCTTCATACTCGTCGCCCGGAGTTGTGAACTGGTCCACACCTTCTGGTGTTTGGGGGGAGTACAGATCCACCTTAACTTGTTGGGTATCCGCTGGAACATTGGGAAGAACGATTTCTTCGATGTTCAGCTGATAGCGGTCTGGCTCGGCGTCGGTGATAACCTTCTCAACCTCGACGCCACCTGCGCGAGCCCGCAACACCACAATGCGGTGGTCTTTTCCTGTACACTCAGGGAGTGGGTTTCCTTCACCGTGGCACCGCGGATCTTTCTCGATGAACGATGCTTTAACATGCACATCCATCTGCATCGGCAGTGGTTCCGGCAAGGTGAGCTCCATCTCAGCTGTGTTAACGCTGTCGGGATACCCCTTATCGCCACCCCAGGAGGGCTTTATCGTTGTTTCGCCAACAGCCGTTTTCTTTCGGGCTGATGGAATAGCGACGTAGGCGAGGAATCCCTCAGTGGACTCCAGAAGCTTGCCATCGCTGTCGACGTCATCAACGATATTGCCATCCGCGTCTGTCTTGACCGAGTATGTCTCCCCAGCCTCACCCGCGAACTCAAATGAGTAACCAGGGTGTTCTCCTATTCGGGTGGTGACATACCGAGACACATCGCCAGCTGGCAACTCTTCTGTTCCCTTTTGAAAGGTGATTTCTTGTGGGGGATCTTGATAATATGTCTTCCCCGCAAGCTGGAGAACAGACCAGATTGCATTCCCTGGGATGGTCAAGGTCTTCTCTGACAGATCGGGATAGAACTTGGTTTTCATCCCCGTGCCAAAGACATCAACAGATTGTGCTTGACAGGTAAACGAAAATGAACGGTCGGCCTGAGACTCTGCCTGAGGCTCTCGGAGTTGTGAATCAACAGATGATATTGTGATTTCGCCTTCCTCTGCTGGGTCTGCAGCATAGGAATAATGCGATGTTGCAGTAGCTACGGAAATGGCCAAAAATGCCACGATGGCAAGAATCGCCTTGAGCTTCTTCAACACCGCGTGACGAGAGTAAGAGTGTTCTTTAGATGACATAGCAATGCCTCTCTCGACTCTTTACCTAATTGTTTCCAATGACGGGTCGTTGTAGCGAACAAACAATTACATGGGGTAAGGCTACAGTGTGATTATTGATGGTCACCCATATAAAACCAACAAATGTACACTAGAGCGATGGAGTTTTCCCTGCATGTACTTCTTAATTAATACACCCAGAGAAGAAAAGTCCTTATTAGTGGTCTTGTTTCAAATAAGGTAGTCGCAAAAAAATAAGGCTTATTCACTTTTGCAGAGCGTTGCCGCCTTATCTTTAATGGATGTGGTACAATGTTCCCAGGGCAGGTACAACCTTATGATTTCGTGTTTCACGCGGTTCACCACCTGAGATGTATTCTTTTGTGGAGGATTGGAAACTACTTTCGTATAGGGGGAATGTGGTTTTTTGTTTTGGTTGTAAGCTATTGATGTTACTTGACTGTTTCCTCCCTCGCCCTTTCACAAAGAGCCCTTTGTTTTCGGGCCTCTGTAGTACGGTGCAACTCCATTATATTGCCTGTTTCTGGAGATGTCAAGGCTTCATTAAGGTTCTTAACTTTTGTAAACAAATTTGTCTCGTCCATAAATGTTTCAAAGTATCAAACAAATGTTAAAATAAAGCTTAACAATGCGGTCTGATTTGTATGGAAAGACCTGTAAATGTGTCAATATTAATTAATTGTTTTTTTAATTTTTGTATTATATAAATAGCCAAACACCCCTCTCCCCCGCCTTTCATATTATAAAGTATAAGACAGGGGTCAAGGGCGACACCCTCTCCCCCCTACTCGCCACCTTCCGAAAAAAGATACAGTACTAACAGACTATTGTCTCATGGTATAGCAGAAGCTATAATGCAAACAGTAGCAAAACTGGCTGGTGCAGGCGGAGCCATTGGGAAATCCGTAAGAATATGCTCGTTTGTAGGAGCAACAGCCACCGTTTGTAGCAAGGACAACCTGGTAGGTGGGGATGTTATGAAGAAGACGAACGACGGTAAAAAGGGATCACGAGGGCATGATTATACTCATCATGCTGGTCATTCTGGCCACCCAAAGCAGTCCAGCCAATCTGGGCAATCATTGGTTGAGATGTCTTTTGTGCTCCCGATGCTTATTCTGATCCTTTTTGCGATTGTCGATATAAGCTACTACATCTATTGTTATGGTATGGTTTATTCAGCGGCGCGCCGAGCGAGCGATGCGGCTGCCTACCTCCCACCCTACCCCTCTCGTCTGGACGGCACCGCCGAGGATGACGACGCATACGATATATCTGACCCATGTGTGCAAGCGATTGTCCGGTGGGCACAAAAAGGTGCGGTGCTTGTCGACCTCGAGGATATTGACACCAACCGCGACAAGTTTACGATTACCTACTTGGAGTGGAAGGAAGTTGAGGAAGATGGCGAGAAGGTTATGAAGATGGTTCCCATCACATCGAAGGGGAAAGAAGCCCGCCAAGTTGGCAATTCTGTCCGTGTGACGATCAACTATACGGTTGAGCCGCTCACCCCTTTGTTTGGGATGTTCCCCTTTGGCGACGAGGGCCGCATGGAGTTGCGTGCATCATCCATTCGGACGATCCAAGGACGCGGTGAATCGCTCCCCAACCCCGACAACGATGGAGTTATCATCTGCAATCCGTAGGGTTCTTTGTCCCGCCGCCCCCAGAAAGGTGTAGATTTCCACGAAGCCGCACGGCTCGCGAAATGAGGAATAGAGGTCCGGTATGAAAGCTTGGATACCACAACCAGTGCGTGATGTTGGTCAAGCCCTTGTCGAGTTTGCCCTCGCAGGGACACTCATCTTTACGTTGCTTTCCGCTTCTGTTGATTTAGGTATGATCTTCTTTATTCAGCAGGCGTTGGGCAATGCCGTTCAAGAAGGGGCGCTCTTTGCCAGCACCAACTATCATGATTATTTCAACAATGGCAAAGACTATGAAACCAACAAGGCCGCCTTTTTCCAAGCTATCCGCACCCGCACCAGCCACGAGGCCGGTGAACAAGGTGGGATCGGCTTCATCCGCCTCCGCGACCTCAACTCCAACGGCGTGAACGACGATGTCGAGGGCACTATTGATGAGCTTATTCCCGTCTCCCTCGTCAGCAAGATCTCGTGCCAAAGCGAAGAAGAACCCGGCTGCTCCTGCCAAACCGGCACAGGTGGCATTTCCGACAACTGCTTTGCTCGCGTCAAGATACACGCCATCTATGAAATCCAGTTCCCCTTGGCTCCGGTGTTTAAGGAACACGTCTGGCTGCACTCCAACTATATCGTGCCGCTTGACGACTCCGGCTTCTCACAATTTGAGAGCAACTTCAACGTGACACCAGAGATTTGGACAGTCACCCCGACGCCAAGCATTGAGGGGATGCCAACCGAAACGCCCACCCCAAGCCCCACTGCCACGCCCATTCCGGTGTGTAGCAACGGCACGGGGAGCTACCTCTCCGACAACGTGGTGAGCGGTGGGTGGCAAGAAACCGACGTGGGCCGGACAATAGGGGAAGGCTCAGTGACCGATAGCGATGGGCCAGTCAAGCTCTGTGCAGTGGGATATAGTATCGACTCCTTTGATGATAATTTTCTCTTCGTTAGTCAACAGCGGGCAAACGAGGATGGAGAGAATATTGCATTCGTTGCCAAACTGACCGATTTTGCTAAACCAGACAAAGGTCTGTCCACCTCCACGAAGACGGGTATTCTGATCCGCACATCAAACGAAGCAGGCTCTCCCTTCGTGATGGTTGCCTACTGGCCCTACTACAAAAAGGTCATCTACCAATACCGCGATGAATATGGTAAGTCAGTTAAGGAGGGCGATACCGCGTCGGTCTCCGCGCCATCGAGCAGCAACCCGGTCTGGCTGCGGCTGATGCGCACCAGCAACCGTATCTACGCTTCATATGCCACGTCATCAAGCAAGCCAGATATGAACAGCTCGGCGTGGAAAGATCTGAATGATAGGAAAGACGACAAATGGCTCGAGATTAATCATCTCGGCTCCAACGCCCTCTTTGGGGTGGGCATTGCTTCTGGCTATGAACCCAATCCGGTGAACACACCAGATTTTGCCGAGAAGTTCGCAAAGTCAACCTTTAGCGAGGTCGCATTTGAGGCGATGCCCGATGTTCAGCTTGACTTCGAGGTGCCAACAGACGACCGCCAACCCATCGAAGATCGTGCAGATACCAACTTTGAGATCTCGATCAGCGGGGTGGATATCACAGACGTTGCTGAAACGCAATTCCGGTTGTATGATCCAGACGGCGTATTGGCAACTCTCGATGTGGATGCACCACAGTCTGACCTGTTGCGATATGATGACTTTGCACCCTGCTTCTTTGGAGGGTCGGCTGGTAGCTGCGAGCCGATGGGTGAGGAAGAATATGGCCGCTTGAGCGACCGCGGCAACGACCGCTGGTATGTCCTTGAAGCCGAAGTGTGGTACTTGGGTGCGCCATACACCATCCAACGTCGCTTCCGCCTCAACCCGATGTCGATTGAGTGGGTTGACCCCGATCCAAGCAACCCGCGTTCTGGGGAGACGTATAATAGTGACGATCCCAGTGCCAAGGTGCTTGGCGAGCGGTTGCACACCCGCTTTGAGTTGGAAGCCTTCGATCCGAAGTATGGCAGAGATAATACCGATGGTATCGGGGCGGCGCTGTTCCGTATCTACGACCCCGATGGCGATTCAACCGACTTGAATGTCACCGTGTCGGATACTGATGACAAGATTTGCACCTATGGGATGGACGGCAGCGATTGCGCGCCGATGCCAGAAGACGACTATGCGACACTGCTGAGTGGAGCACGCTACCGCATCATTGCGCGGGCGGAGTCGGCGGGCGGCAGCGAATGGACAGAATGGCTGCCTTCCCGACACTTCCAGACTGAGCCAATGGTCATCACGTTTGAGAACCCCGATCCGGCTGACCCGGACGGCGATAACAACGAAATCCAAAACCGTGATGAAACCGCGTTTAAGCTGGCAGACGCCTATGTGCCCCATATTGGTACGACTACGGGTGATGGGATTGAAAAGGTCGAATTCCAGATCATCGACCCAATGGGCGCATTGCTCTACAGCAGCGAGGATACGGCCGCTCCCTACTGTGTCTTTGGCGATGACGGCAGCACATGCAACACGATGCCGACCGAAGACGAAAACCCGGGTACGACTATCGACTACTTCCGGCTGGTGGGTGGGACATACAAGCTCAGCGCTCGCGGCGTCCAGGCGGACAGCGGTGGCCACACCTCTAGGTGGTATGAGCAAGAGTTCACTGTCCCCGACTTGAATATCGATATCAAGTTTGTGGACAAGAGCGGCAGCCAAATCACGAATCCTGACCTGGGCATCATCACCGACCGCGAAGCGAAGATGTACTTCGAGGTGCAGGCCAAGGAAGAAGGGTCGTCCTCCAACGGTAGCGGCATTGAGCAGGTGGAGATTATGCTGCTCGACAGCGACGGCAACGAAGTGGAGATAGACGGCAGTGCGCAGAAGGTCAACGACACGACCGCGCCCTACTATCTCTACGACAGCGCAGATAACATCATGCCGCTTGACATCTATAGCAAGCTCAAGGCGGGTGATTATACCGTCCGGGCGCGGGCGCAAGACCCGGTGAGCAAGCGATGGTCGCAAAATGTGGAGCTGACCTTCACCATCCCGTCGGTCTATATGACCTTCATCGACCCAGACTACAACAACCCGAAGGAATATCAGGACGCCAACGACAAGAAGCAGACCGAAACCTACGACGGCGCGATTAAAGTCATCAAAGACCGCGAAAATACCGCCTTTGAGATCTGTGCCTGCGATCCGCGTTACAATGGTGGGAGCAACGACTGCAACGAGGCCGAACAGAAATGCGTCAACCGGCCCGACGACATCGACAACTATGAGTTCTTCATCACCGACCCGAACGATAAGGAGGTGACTGAACTGAGCAGTGGTGTCACGGCGCACACGGGCGATCGCATCTGTGCCTTTGGCGAATCGGGCAGCGAATGCAAGCAGATGGAAGAGGATCTCTACCGAACCTTGCAGAGCGGTACCTACAAGATCGAGGCGTGGGTGCAGAACAAGTCCGAGTGGGTGACGCCCAAGATTGCAGCAGAGTTCCGGGTTGAACAACCGCGCATTATGGTCAAGATGTATGACGAAGATGAAGACAATGATGAGCGGCTGCTGACTGACAATAGCGCAGAGACCGACGATCCCAAGGGCGAGCTGCTTGACGAGCTTGATGTCTACACGGTGGATGATGACGATATCACGCTGGATGACACGAAATTCTGGGTTGAGGTCTGGACGCCGCACATCGTGGAAGGCGACGACGATCCGACCAACGGCGCGGGTATTCGGAAGGTTGAGTTTGAGATCGACCTCCCCGGCGACGAGGACGATGTCGAGGATGAGCTGGGCGCAGATACGATAGATATGGGATCCTTTGAAGAGACCGACGAGAACGGCTTAGAGGGTAGCTATCAACAGTTCTGTGTCTTCCTCTACAACCCGGATGACTACGGTAGCAGCGACGAGGGAAGCGACTGTGAGCTGCTGTATGAAGATGACAGCACCTACACCGCCCAACAGAAGTTCCAGCGCGCCCCCAGCGGCACCTACGAGGTGATAATCAAGGTCACGACGCTGAGCGGTGAGACGTATGAGAAGCAGGTGGATCTCTTCAAGATCCCCGAAGTGTATATGGACTTCACCTTCTTCCACACCGACCGGCTGACCACGGGGCAGTTGACAACCACCGCGATGGTGGATGCGACCACCCTCGTGACCGAAGCGGTGCAGACAGACATTGAAATCGCTGTCTCCGACCCATCTTTCGCCAGCGGGCTGAAGAGCAACCGCGAAAATAGCGGCGAAGGCGTGTCGGCCATCGAATATGAGCTGTGGAAGGGCAATTTCGACCTCAGCACCGCCTTCATCAGCAAAACCGAAGAATATATCTCAAGCGCGGCCCTTCCGAAGTCCTTCTGCCCCTTTGGGGAGAAAGCAATCCCGGGGTCGGGCGAAAGCACAACAAGCTGCAACCCGCTCTCGCAAATGACCTTCGATGGGCTTGAAAAGGGCAGAGACTATACCATAAAAGTGCGGGCACAACAAGAGGATGAGCCATATCGGTGGACAGAGTGGAAAGAAAGGAGCTTCCAAGTTCCTATGCCCACCCCAACGCCGACCGTGCCGATTACCGACACAACACCAACATCACCAACGGCTCGCTATATGCCCGCTCCCGAGAGAAGTATGAGATAATATCCAACGGGAGAGTAAACTCAGTAGAGGAGGTAGTGCAAAAACAAAAAAACATGCTGATACGACAGGATATGACCGCACACGGATTATATGGGTAACAACATATACCGAATACTGTAGGCCAGTCATCGATAGTCTCACTTTATCTCACTCGATGAAGTTGCTATGAAGCTTGTGAGAAAACCGTGACGATACTCCGATGATTGAGATGTACGGATATTGAGTTCAGAAACGAAATTGGTTCGTTTCGTGAGGAGGAATTTCGAGCTATGAGTAAGCACACACACGTTCTGAGAGCAAAAGCACAAAGCATACCAGTGATTGCTCTGGTGATTGTCGTGGTGTTTGCTATGGTGGGGTTGGCAGTTGATGTCAACAATACCTTTGCGAAGCAAAACGAGGTTGTTCGGGCAGCAAAAGCTTCCTCTACTGCCGCAATGAACACGTACGTGAAAGACGAGAACGTCAAAAACGGACGTATTCGCGCTGTGGTGGAAAGCGTTCTGACCGAGAATAACATTACCATAGCAGCCGACCGACAAAACCCACAGCCCGGCGAACGGGCAGTGTATATCTATTACCTCAACAGCGACGGTGAGGTGGTTGGTGATGCCTACGAAGGCAAATCCGACGATCCGCCCCCAGACGCAACCGAAAGCATCCGCGTTCGGCTGGATGGGAAAGTGGACACCTTCTTCGCTCGTGTGGTGGGGACAGAATCACTGCCTGTCGGATCTGATGGGGTTGCCATCAAGGTTACCTGTACCGAAGGCGTGTACCCGATTGCCATCAACGAAGACGTGATCAAGGATGCGGCATCGGGGTCGTTCAACAACCCAGATGAGAAGTTCAAGTGGAACATCTACATCCCTGGGATCGACATGAACAAGCGCCACGACAAGAAACTGGTGCAGAGTGGCCCGGTGAACAACGACTTCATCTTCGTGTCGTGGAACTCCAGCATGGATTTGGCTGAGATGTTTGAAGGGCGGGGCAACCTGGCCGAAAACTTCTCCGAAGCCTCACCAGGTGATGTGGATGTCTACAACCCGGGGATGTTGGATCCAGGCAAGGACTACGTTCGCCGCTACGATGGCAGTGTGTCTGAGAGCACGTTGAAGGCCTCCTTCGACCAGCTCAAAAACAACAATGTTTTGATGACCCTGCCCATCTACGAACGGGATGACAAAGGGTACAAGATTGTGGGGATGGGAACGTTCCTGCCCTACGATGTTGAGGTTAAGGAAGACGGCACATGGGGGTTTGACCTGGTCTTCATCGGTGAAGCCGAAGAATGTACCAAGGTCGTTGCGACGTTGCCAGAATTGACGCCCATCGCGACATCAACCCCAATCGAAACACCGCCGCCCGACCCAACGGATACGCCTATCCCAAGCGAGACGCCGACTCCGATGCCGACCAACACGGCGGAGCCGACCGATACCCCGTCTCCCACGACCACTCCTCCGCCGACGGACACGTCTGTGCCGCCGACAACCACGGCTGAGCAACCACGTGACACGACGGTGCCAGAGGATGAGACCGAAACGTCCGTCCCGCCAACACCGGTGCCTCCAAAGGATACCCCGGTTTCCGAGGAACCAACGGACGAACCCGCCGAAGAACCGACGGACGAACCCGCCGAAGACCCGACGGATGAACCCGCCGAAGACCCGACGGACGAACCCGCCGAAGACCCGACGGACGAACCCGCCGAAGAACCGGATACTATTCCTGAGATTACGCCTATCCCGACGGACACGCCGGTGTTAGAGCCGACCGTCGACGCGACGGCAACGGCTGTCTCAGAGAATGAGACCGCGACCGCCGTTGTTGTTGAAACATCCACGGCTGAAGAAGAAGCCACTGCCACGAGTGTCGCAGAAGCCACCGCCACGACTGAGGCGGGAGATGCGACGGCAACAACTGAGGCCGAAGAAGAAGCAACCGCCACGAGCGTTGCAAACGTGACCGCGACCGCCGAATCGGAAGACGCAACGGCTACGACTGAGGCGGAAGACGCCACAGCAACCGCCGAAGCTGTCCCAAGTGAGGAACCGGAAGTCTCTCCGACCGCCACTCCAGAGCACGACTGGGAAAACGTCACCGACGAATACCAGTACCTCTGTGAGGAAGAGTATGTGGTCGTGAATGGTACTGGTCTCAAAGGCCAAACGAGCGCGACCTTGTCGGGTATCCCCGCCGACGCCATCTGGACAAACCTCCAGGTTGGTGGTGCCGGGTTCCGCGCACAGGATCCCGCCGGTAAGGCTCCGCCCGAATCGTTGACCTTCTCTATGGGTGGCCACACCTATGAGACGGCTGCACCAGCCCGCGCTGACGGCACCGGCAATATGACCGATATTGCCCTTAAGTGGCTGTCGCGAGGCGGCTGGGATGGCGACTACTACCGCTGGCGCAGCATGATGGGCTTCCGCGTTGAGGTGGCCGGTGTTCCCGGCGAGACCACCGCAGACGTGAGCTTGGTTGATCCTGAAGGGTCAGCAGAAGGCTTCGCCGCCTACTCACTCGTCCCGGCGGAAGATCAATACACCGGCTCATTCGCCACCATGCTCGGCTATGCATGGGGTGGAGATGCCAACACAGGTAACTTTGGCGTTGGGCCTGTTGAGTTGACCCTCGACTTGCCTGAGCCGATGCGAGCAACGATGGATGTGGACGTGGTTGCCGTGGTGATAGAGAAAGATCCACGCACCTCCAGCGACCAACGCACCGCATTAGTCCGCGCATCTGCGGGTGGAGTCACCAGCGACGATGTTGTGCTGACCGACCCAGAGATGAACAAGATCAACATCGTTGAGTTCACCGTGACAGATGTGCCAGCAGGTGCTGATAGCGTGACGGTGATCGTCGAATCGCCCAGCGGTGAGGGCCGCAGCTTCAAGGAAAGCGGTGACTCCGTCTTCCTGCTTGGTGCTGCTGTTCGCCACGACTGCGTGACCGAGGGCGAAGTCGTCGAAGAAGAAGAGGAAGTGGTGGACGAGGCCGCCACGGCAGAGGCTGAGGCCGACGAAACGGCAACGGCGATCGTGGAGGAAGAAGCCGAGCAGACCGCCACGGCACAAGCTGCGACCGAGCAGACCGCCACGGCGCAAGCTGAGCTCGACCAGACCGCCACGGCACAAGCTATCACCGAACGCACGGCTATCGCAGAGGAAGAAGCTGAGCAGACCGCCACGGCGCAAGCTGAGCTCGACCAAACTGCCACGGCACAAGCTGAAGCGAACGAGACTGCTACGGCAGAGATGCAAGAAGCCACCGCAACAGCACAAGCTGAGCTCAACCAGACCGCCACGGCGCAAGCTGAGCTCGACCAGACCGCCACGGCGCAAGCTGCTGCTGAGCGCACGGCCATCGCAGAGGAAGAAGCTGAGCAGACCGCCACGGCGCAAGCTGAGCTCGACCAAACTGCCACGGCACAAGCCTTCGCAGATGAGACTGCCACGGCACAGGCTGAAGAAGTCACTGCCACGGCACAGGCTGAAGCGGACGAAACCGCCACGGCGCAAGCTATCGTGGATGAGACCGCTACGGCAGAGATGCAAGAAGCCACCGCCACGGCACAAGCCGAGCGCGAGACGATGACGGCAGTTGTTGAAGAGGCCACCGCCGAAGCCATTGAGCGGGTGACCGCCACGGCACAGGCACAAGCCAATGAGACGGCCACTGCCGAAGCCATTGAGCCAACGCCTACTCCAGAAATGCCAACCGTGACCGTTCCAGTGACCGGCTCCATTGAGTACATCTGTGAAGCCGTCGAAGTGGGAATGTCCGGTGCTGGTATGAAGGTTAGCGCACTGAACGACTACGACCTCCGCGAGAAGGCGGTTAGCGTCCCAGAAGGCGCGATATGGTCGATGGTTCAGCTTGGCGGTCGTGTCATGCGAACGGATGTCCCCGACGCCGTTACCTTCTTGCGCGACGGCAGCGAGATAGCAGTGTCCGGCGCGACCCGAACCGCGAAGTACGCCAGCTCCAACTGGATGGAAGGCTACACCTTCGAGATTGAGGGGCAAGCAGGCCATACCTACTCGCTTGAGACCACCTCTGGTACCGTGGACAGCACTACAGCGTACTACGTTGCAGGCGACAGCACTGCCTCAACCGAAGCGTTGGTTGCCTACTACGGCCTCCAGACCGAAGCAGACCGCACAGGTGCAGGCGGAACGTTCCTCGACTTCGCGTGGGGTGGACGCTCTGACACACCGTCGGCCGTGATGAACATCACGCTCCCAGAAGCGTTGCCAGTTGCACGTGACATCCGCGTCAAGGCAGCGATTATGGAGAAAGACCCGCGAACCGACGAAGACCAACGGATCTTGGTGCTCCGTGCCCGGGCCGGTGGCGTTTCGGTGGAGAAGATCATCACTGATCCAACCGCAGACACCTACCAGCTCAACATGGAATCCATCACCATCCCGAACGTCCCAGCCGGTACGTCAGTGGTCGAGGTGGAGCTCTACTCGCCCAACAGCGTTGGGAGGGACCAATTCAGTGTGCCGAACGTCAAAGAGCCGCAATACCCGGCCTACGGCGACTCCGGCTACCTGCTTGGTGCCATCGCTTCGTACGAGTGTCCTGCTCCGGGCGAAGAGCCTGAGCCGGTTGAAGAACCTGAGCCGGTTGAAGAGCCCACGGCAGTTCCTGAGCCAACCGAAGAGCCCACGGCAGTGCCTGAGCCAACCGAAGAGCCCACGGCAGTGCCTGAGCCGACTGAAGAGCCCACGGCAGTGCCTGAGCCAACCGAAGAGCCCACGGCAGTGCCTGAGC
>CAZGLO010000009.1:34082-64569 GCA_964526735.1 uncultured Chloroflexaceae bacterium
CAACCGAAGAGCCAGAGACTCCTGCGCCTGAACCAACCTCTATCGTCCTGGAGAACGGGTACGAAGTGACCTATGTCTCCTACGAAGAGGAAGAGGACGGCACGCAGCTGTGGACGTACGAGATTGATCGTAACACATCGCGGAAAGCGTTGAGCAACTGGCTGGTCCAGGTGCCCGCGAGCTGCGGCGGCGAATCGACCGTCGTGACCGCGCCATCCTACCCTGGTGGGTTGCAGTGGATTGATCAAGACACGAACGATCCGAACGCTGGCTTCACAGGCAGCAAGTGGGAGAACTACCCTGAAGACTACACGACTGGCACCTACGTGGTGCGCGTGGAGGGGAACGTGGCCATTGGCACAACCCAGGTCTTCGCCAAGGGTGGTACCAACACAGGCACAGGTTCCTTGCCAGGGCCGGTCTGTGCTCCGTAAGGGTGAACGACTCGCTCGTTCAGGATTTCCCTCCCCCACTCATTTCGGTGGGTGGGGAGGGGGAACCCTCTCCCAATAGTACGTACGTTAAGACAACGCACAAACCAGTAAGGTAAACCAGACCGGGTTGCAGCGGAGGCTTTGTTCTCCAAAGCACCCGGTTCTTTTGTCTACTCTCAACACGCTCTCTGCGCACACAAAATAACCAATACATCACGTTTACAAGAGAAATCTCGTTACTCAGGAGATCCCCCTCACTCAGGGGTGCGATCCATGCCCTGGACTATCCAAGTGGACTATCCAAGAACGTTTTTAGGAGGATTCCACCATGAAACGGAAACCACATATTCGTCCCTTTCATCGGCTCGTTGCTCTTGTTGCCATTTTCCTTCTTGGGGGGCTCCTCATCAGCAGTCTCCCTTTCTTCACCTCGTTCACGACCTATGCAGTAGAGATACAAGATGACGATGGGCCAAAGGAAATTGATACCTATACCCTCCACAACTACTACGAAGAGTTTGCCAAAGGCCGTACGTTTTGGCGGACGGCGGTCAACGCCAAGTTCACCAGCGAAGGCAATTCGCCCCTCCTTTACGACCATCCGGGCGCGGTGCAGCTGATGCCTGTCATCTCATTGAGCCCGTTCACGGAAAACAACGCCCTTCCCGTCAAGCTGCAGGATATGGGCGTCGCCTCAATGGGGCAATACATCTTTGTGGTTGGGGGGAACGAGCGCAACAATGAAAATGCCCATGTCCGCTCCAAGAAGGTATGGATCGGCAGTGTGGAGCAGACAAGTGGCGATGTGACGTGGTCAGAAGGCCCCGATCTGCCCGCCATCCAAGTCACCAACCTGCCTCAGATGATCAACCAGGGAGCCCAACCAGTCGCTGCGGTTTCCTACCCGGCTGTTGTGGCGATTCCCGATGTCGAAGGCTCAAACAGTGGGTATCTCTATGTCATTGGCGGGTTTACCTCTCCCCCCGGCCTAGAAGATAGCTTTGGCGTGCAGCTTTCTGCATCAAGTGCGGCTGTCCATATTGGGCGGATCGAAGATGGAGCTATCACCGGCTGGTCAGAGGGGCCGATGTTGATGGATCCTGAGACGCCAGAGAACTCGTTTGGCCTTGAGGATGGCTCTGCGCTCTCCTTCATGACGGTAGATGGCCGAACATTCGTCTATCTCTTTGGTGGTGTGCAAAATTACCCGCCTGACCTCAGCCTTGGCAGCCAAGGCTCCAACGAAGTCTTCTACGCCGAGGTCGGTTCTGGCGGCATGCTCTACAAGCCCAGCAGCGGCAAGGCAGAGGAGGGCTGGGAGACAATGGCCACCCGCATCCCCACGCCCCCCGGTGCCAAAGTGCCCGACGAGATGGGGTTATGGCGCGCCACGGTGCTGGATGTTTCCTTTGAAGACACCAACGCGGTCTACGTGATAGGGGGCCAACGCCGTCTCAGAGATGTTACTGACGACCCCGAAAAATACAGCAATGTGGTCTACAGCGCGGAGATCATCAACGAAGCGGGCAACTCCGACAACGGCAAACTCGTGTGGGATAAGTGGGAAGACTACGCCCGACTGCCGCAGGGGCCAGTTATCAACACCAGTGGTGTGCAGTTTGAGGGCACGCTCTACGTGACCGGCGGCGAGCTAACGCAAGATGGGTCAGTACAAGAACCATCGGGCGATATTTTGGTGAACTACATCAACCCCGACCGTACGCTTGGCGAAGACCCTTTTTTGACTGCACTCAATGCCATCAAGCGCACCCGCGCCACCCATGGCACGGTCGTGGTTGAGGCCAACCATCCCACCACCCGCGCCTTTATCTACGTGATTGGCGGGCGGAGTGGCGATAGTGACGACGCGCTCGACCCCGATGATGAGTTTTCCCACTTGGGGACGGACACGGTGCTGATGACCAAGATAGACCCCGAAGAAGCAACCGTGAAGATCTACCCCAGCGAAGGGTGGTACTACTCCGAGCACTATGATGTCCGCGATTTCCGCAAGGACGACAAAGAAACCACCATCCGAGAGATCTATTGGTCAACCGTGTTGAGCCGCACCAAGGAGATGACGACCGATATCCAGCTCGAATATCGGTTCGACTCGCAAAACGAGGGCGACGACGGCTGCGAGATAGACCACGTCTTCACCAAATCGCAGTGGACTCCCTTGACGAGCACGGAGGTTATCAGCGGGTCGACCAACATAACAGCCACCAACCATTCGCGTCCGGGTGGGAATAATGCAGAGATTGAACCCGGTGATATGACGAGCAAGGCGGGGTGTTTCCAATACCGCGCCAAGATGAATATCACGAATACGGGCGAAGACGACAATGATACGACGCCCTACCTGCTCAATGTTGGGGTGCGTTCGCAGGTGGACAAAGGCCCCAATCTCTGGCTCAACCGCATTGATCCCATCTGGCTGGCAGAGGAAACGCGCAAGTTGGTCGGCTTGGAGATCACCATCAACAATCTGAACGGTTCGCTGGTGCAGACGACCAACGCCAATTTTGGCGATACCAGTCAAGAGCACTTCTTTGTTGATCTCCTGATGTTTTCGCCGGGGCAAAAAGCACCGCAAGGCCAGGAAGAGTATAAGAGTATTTCCACCTCACTCCCCGCGATTGGGGGAAGCGATCCGGTCACGTCGGAATTGGCGCTCTACAACCCGGCATTGCACCTCTACAACACCGTCACCCGCGATATCGAAGCGGGGGCGAGCTTCCCTCCGGGCGGCCAGCAGGGCCAATGGGGCGATTGGTACTATGCCAGTGACAACGAGCAAACCTCGCTCGCCGACGCGGTTGCCAGCCTCACGAAGACAGGTACGTACACCGCCTGTCTTGCCATTGATACCTATATTGAGCAAGATCCCGCCAAGTGGCAGAGAGGCTATGTCTACGAGAAAAACGAGGAAGACAATTTCAGCTGTGTCGAGATCGATATCGAAAGCCCGCAGATCGAGGTCTGGATCGAGCCATTGCAGCCCGACGCCGCCGAAGAAAATCAGGTCGAAGGCACCTTTATTATCTCCCGCACCGGCCGCACCACCGCCCCGTTGACCGTCACCTATACCCTTGGTGGCTCGGCCAGCATAGAGGATACCGGCACGATAGGTAAGGATTATACGGTGCAATCGCCCGGCACGGCTGCCTTGCCAGATGAGACCGCGACCATCGAAATCCCCAGCGGCGAGCGAGACGTGACCTTTGATATCACCCCGATTGATGACAAGGTGATGGATCACGATGAGACGGTGGTTGTGTCCGTGCTCCAGCCAGATGATATGCGCTACGTCCGCACGGAGCCATACACCGCCACGGTCACGATTGAGGACAACGATTGGCAAATCTTCCTGCCCTACATAGATCAGTAGCCAAATAGATCAATAGCCAATCGGGATTTTCGGGGGAGATGACAAAGACCCCTCTTTATTATCGGGGCGGGACAGCTAGCATACCACGCGGTTCCGCCCTTTTCCTTCTCAATTTGCAGGGGATACACTACCAGATATCGTACGGTCTTCCCCTTCCATGTGCCAAAAATTCCCCTGCGCCACCTTACTAGTCTGTGCTATAATGAGACTAGTATGGTTGTGGGTTCTCATCTGGCTTCGTTCGGGTATGAACAAGAGCCACAACACGAGGGTGCGATATCGGTTCGATCCGTTTGCACACTAGAAAGTAGCAGGGTGTCTCACGCATGCCGCGTATTCTTATCATTATTGGTATTGTTCTTATCTTGGTGATTGCAGGAGGAGCTGCATTCTTTTTCCTGGCCCCACCAGAGATGAAGCAACAATTGGGGGTTGGCGAAGCACCCACGCCCACGCCAGGAGCACTCCCCACACCCACCGAAGATCCTGGAAAAGATATCGTCGTCGCACGATTTGATCTCTCTGTCGGCACATACATCAGCGATACCCAACAACTGTTGGACATAAGCAACCTCCCGACGGAAGATTTTAACAAGCGGCAAGACGTTTTGATTGAAGCAAACCAGATGTCTCTGGCGCAGGGAAAGGTGCTCAATACGCTTGTTCCTGCGGGCCAGCCCATCGAAAAATCCTTTTTGATGGAGCCGGGGTTGTCACAGCAGATACCCACCGCCCGGCCCAACCGCCCGCGTCCCAAAGCCTACCCACTTGTGGTTGGCAGTCTGAGCGGCGTCGCAGACCGCATAGAAAAGGGCGATCTGGTTGATGTCGTGTTGACCTTCAAGGTGACACGCAAGGTTCGCCACCCCGCGCAGATTGCGCCGGTGCAACCGGGCGGCGAAGGAACCGGCCAGGTGGAAGGCACACAAGGGTTTACCACCATCCAACCAGGTTCTGAAGATATCATGGAGTTTTACACCACCAAGACCTTGCTTCAGCAGGTAAAAGTGCTTGCTATCCTCCGCCCACCACCCCCAACACCTGTTCCGGCAGCCGAGGGTGAAGGCGAAGAAGAAGAAGAAGAACCTGAACCGGAACCCGAAGAAGGAGCCGAAGGTGAAGGCGAAGGCGAGGGTGAAGGGCAAGCCGAAGAAGAACAACAACAATCTGCAGATCATAGCGGCAAGCCGGGGAGAATTACATTAGGGATGTGGCAAGTTGTCCTCGCGGTAAGCGACCAAGAAGCAGAGCTTCTCGAGTTTGCGAACCAAACCGACGCACGAATCACTTTGGTGTTGCGCGGTGCTGGCGATACGGCATATGAATCTACCGTGGGAACAACCTTCGATCTACTGATCGATGAGTTTGGTCTCCCCATGCCGGTACCTGAAGATCCATTTGTCTTTTCACCCAACGTCTTGACACCACAACCGACCCGCACGCCGCTCGCCCAACCGCCGCTTCTTCCATAGAATGACCATCACGGCCACCCGCCCTTCTTTCGCGGGTGGTCACTCACTCAATCAAAACCCATGGAAGCGATAGAAGCTGCGGACGGGAACACAAAAGCCATACCGTCCTCATTTCCCAATGCTAGTGAAGACTAAATGTGCGACGGCATGCTCAATGAAACGATGGAAGACCGTTGTATATGTAGAAAGTAGTGAAGAAACCTATGGCTGAGGGCAAAGTAATTCGTGTTATGATTGTGGATGACATCGCCGATACGTGCGAACAGCTCGAAAAATTACTCTTTTTTGAGCCAGACATAGAAGTCGTCCACAAGGCACACAATGGCGTTGAAGCCGTCGAAATGGCCAGAAAACTCAACCCCGATGTCGTTTTGATGGACATCAATATGCCAGAAAAAGATGGCATCTCGGCGACCAAAGACATCACCACCGAAAACCCCAATACCCAGATCATCATCATGAGCGTGCAAGGCGAGACAGAATACCTCCGCCGCGCGATGCACGCCGGGGCACGGGAATTTCTGATCAAGCCGATCAGCTCCGAAGAGCTGTACAAAGCCATCCGTAGTGTCCCTACGCATCGGGTACAAGTTGCGCCACAAACCCAACAACAAGGCGGTAAGTTTGAAGAACAAGAATCCTCAGGCGAATATGGCGAGATTATCTCGGTCTTTAGCCCCAAGGGTGGTGTAGGGACCTCAACAATCGCCGCCAACCTGGCGGTGGCCTTGCGGCAGCTGACCAAGAAAAAGGTCGCTCTCTTTGATGGACGCCTGATCCTTGGCGATTTGGGCATCATCCTAAATCTCCCGGCCAATAAGACGATCAGTGATATCGTTGGACGTGAGGATGATCTCGACAGCGATCTGCTCAATAATGTGCTGACAACCCACAATTCACAGATCAAAGTCCTTCTTTCCCCCCTCAACCCAGAGGATGTTGGGGTGATTACCGTCGATAATATCCGCGCGACCCTCGATTTTATGCGTCAAGAATTTGACTATATCATTATCGATTCGCAGTCGGACTTTCAGGGAGACCGTGCGCTTGCTATGCTCGATATGGCCGACCGTATCGCGCTCCTGATGACCTTGGAGATGCCCTGCATCAAGAATGTCAAGCGGTTTCTTGAGATTGCCGATATCTTTGAATACCCGCCCGAAAAAATCTTCTTGGTTTTGAACAAGGCAGACCACCGGCTTGGCATCCGCGTTTCAAACATAGAAACCCACTTGAAGCACAAGGTGGCACTGCAGATAGGCAACGCCGCTCACGAGATGACCATCTCCACCAACAATGGCGTTCCCTTTGTTATCGCCAACCGCGACCATAGCGTGACCCGTGACATCTTCCTGTTGGCAAAAGAACTCTCCGACACCTCGGTGGGCGAACGCGAGGAAGAACACGAGCAAGAAGGTCAACATAGCAGCGCGGCAGAGCGAAGAAAGCAAGAAAAGAAGAAAAAAGGACTGCTTGGATTGTTTTCATAGCCACATGCCCAATGAGCGGCCAGTGCCAACCGCGCACCACCGTGCACCACCGCGCACCACCGCGCACCATGGATGGATAGATGGGTGGTGTGCCACATCATCGGTTTCTGTGGCCCTTTCGCACTCTGTGGCCCTCTCGCGTAGACCAAGGAGTGCCAGGACATAGCAGAGGCCAAACATCTAGAAAGTAGGGGATATCGATGACACTCAAACGGATAAGTGGATCAGGATCGGGGTCAGGGCTATTGGATCGGTTGGGCAAGGGCCAGTCGAAAGGAACGCCCGCGGGTGGCGATTCTGGCGAAGACGGCTCCTCCTCCCCCGATCCCTCCTCATCTCAAGACGCAGGCCAAGCACAATCATCTGGCTTGTCGGGCAAGCTCTCGCAACGCCCAACCATGCGCAAGAAAAATCAGCAAGATGACATGCTCAAATCGCTCAAGGAGCAAGTCCAAAACCGGCTGATGGAAGAGACAGGGGGGAGCAAGGGAGAAGCAGACAAGCGCAAAGTCCGCGAAGTCTTTGAGACGATCCTCGCCGAAGAGAATGTCGTGATTGGGCGCAAAGAGCGCGAAGCGATGGTCGAGACCATATCGGCAGATATCTTGGGGCTTGGGCCGTTAGAAACGCTGCTCTCGCAGGAGGAGATCAGTGAAATTATGGTCAACGGCCCTAACCAGATCTTCGTGGAGCAGAAGGGCAAACTCACGCTCACAGATGTGACGTTTCACGATGAAAGTCACGTCCTGTTGATTATTGAGCGGATCATCGCCCCGCTTGGACGCCGTATCGACGAGTCATCGCCCATGGTCGACGCCCGTCTCAAAGACGGCAGCCGTGTGAATGCCATCATCCGGCCATTGGCGCTCTGCGGGCCGACGATCACCATCCGTAAATTTAAACAAGACAAACTGACTATCGATAACCTGGTCCAGTTCAAGAGTGTCAGCCCACAGATGGCCCAGTTCTTAGAGGCGTCGGTGAAATCACGCTTGAACATCGTCGTGTCGGGCGGGACGGGGTCGGGGAAAACCACACTCTTAAACATTCTCTCCAACTTCATCCCTGATGATGAGCGGGTGATCACGGTTGAGAACGCGGCAGAGCTGCAATTGCGGGGGCTGCACGTAGTTGGTCTCGAATCGCGCCCGCCCAACGTGGAAGGCAAAGGCGAGGTCAGCATCCGTGACTTGGTGATTAACTGCTTGCGTATGCGTCCTGAGCGCATCATCGTGGGAGAGTGCCGTGGCGGCGAGACGCTGGACATGCTCCAAGCAATGAACACGGGTCACGACGGTTCAATGACGACGATTCACGCCAACACCCCCAAGGACGCCGTTGGTCGTATTGAGACCATGTGCATGATGTCGGGGATGGAGCTGCCCCAACGGGCTATCCGTGAGCAGATTGCGTCTGCGGTCGAGATTTTTGTGCAGGCGTCGCGGCTCAAGGACGGGTCGCGGAAGATTACCGCCATCACCGAAGTGCAAGGAATGGAAGGCGATGTGGTGGTGTTGCGGGGTATCTTTGAGTTTCAACAACAAGGCCTTGATGAAAAAGGCAAGATTATTGGTGAGATGAAAGCAACTGGCGTGGAACCGCAATTCTTGGAGAAGTTCGAATCCGAAGGGATTTATCTCCCAGAAGATCTCTTCCGCCGAACCTAGCCAAGCGATGTCATCTGTATGCCATATGCGAAACGGTTCCGCATCAGACAGCCGACAGACCAGGGGTGAGCAGGTTTCGCCGCACTGGGAGTGCTCTCTGGTTGCTTTGTCACACCTAGGAGGTGTTCTCGTTGCTCAAGAATTTATTTAAACGAGATGATATCGGTGATCGCTTGCAACGAGCCGAAGGCACCGAGGTCGAAACGACGGCTGAAGAGGAAGAAAAAAAGAGTACCTACGAGCAAGCCGTTTCTGGGGTAGAGAGCAAGGTTGTCAAGAGCGAGGGCGGTTCGACCATCGCCCGCAAACTTGCCAGCGCCGATCTCAAGCTGCGTGTGGTCGAGTTTATGGGTTTGCGAGCGCTCTCTGCGGTGGCGGGGTCTGCGCTTGGGGCCTATCTTGGACGGGCCGACCCAATCGCTCAAGTCGTGGTGGGGTTGGTGGTCGCGTTTGCGGCATCGTTTATCCCCAATCTCTACGTCAATATGCGCGCCAATGGGCGGGTCAAGACGTTTAACGACCAGCTTGGCGATACCATCACCATGATGGCCAACTCGCTCCGTGGTGGCTACAACTTCTTGCAAGCGATGAAGCTGGTGGGGCAAGAGGCTCCGCCCCCAACCAATGCCGAATTTGCCCGTGTTGTGCAAGAGGTCGGGCTTGGGCGTCCTACCAAGGACGCGCTGGAAAACCTCCTGCGCCGGATGCCGTCGGAAGACCTCGACTTGATGATCACCGCTGTAAACATTCAGCACGAAGTGGGTGGTAACCTCGCGACCATTCTCGACTCGATTGGCCATACCATCCGTGAGCGGGTGCGCATCAAGGGCGAGATCAAGACTCTCACGGCGCAGGGGCGGCTGTCGGGCTATGTCATCACCGGCTTGCCCATCGCGATGGGGGCATACATTAGCTTTGTCAACCCAGATTATATGGCTCCGCTCTTCAAGTTTGGGATGCCCCCCGAAGCATGGTGTTGTCTTCCGCTCACCGCACTCTTCTTCATTGCAGTCGGGTTTGTGGTGATGATGAAGATCGTTGACATTGAAGTCTAGGGAAACGTGAGGTTCATACGATGCCTATCTACATTATTATCCCCATCGTCCTTGTGGTGGTGGTGGTTCTGATTATCGTCTTTAGCATTATCTCCTCCAAACGCAAGGATGAGAAAAAGGTGGAGGAGCAGCTCGCCGCGGCGACGCAGGGCGTGCTCACGCTCGAAGACCTTGAGCTGCAACAACCTTTTGCCGAGCGTGTCCTCAAACCACTCACCTCTGCGTTCTTGACCAAGCTTGGCAATATGGGGCCGAAGGCCAACCACGAAAAGGTCAAGAAGATGCTGCAGTCGGCGGGCATGAGCGAGGCTATCAGCCCCGTCATGTTCATTGGCGTGCGGATTGGCTTGGCCATCGGTCTCTTGGTTTTGGGGTCTCTCTTCACCTTCCCATCGATGGAGTTTGGCAAGGCGTTGTTGTACACGAGTATCGCGACCGGCCTTGGCTATATGCTCCCCGGGATGTGGCTTGGTTCTAAGATCAAAGAACGCCAAAAAGACATCACCAAATCGCTCCCTGACGCCCTCGACCTGCTGACTATTAGCGTGGAGGCGGGCCTTGGCTTCGATTTGGCGCTCAAGCGCGTGACGGAAAAGTGGGACAACGAGTTGTGCCGCGAGTTCAAGAAAGTGCTACAACAAGTGGCCTTGGGCGATGCCCGCAGTGAATCTCTCCGCGCGATGGCAGAACGGACAGAAGTGGAAGACGTGCAAATCTTTACCTCGGCGATTATCCAGGCGGAACAGCTTGGGGTGTCGATTGCCAAGATCTTGAAGCTGCAATCAGACCAGATGCGCGACCGCCGCCGCCAACGCGCAGAGGAACAAGCGCAAAAAGCGCCCGTCTTGATGCTCTTCCCGATGGTGTTCTTTATCTTCCCGTCTATCTTTGTGGTTATTCTTGGCCCAGCCGTGCCGAAGATTATGAATAGCCTCGGATCGAGCGGGATATGATATCTCCCCTCATCACCGTCGTCAACACCACCCGCGGCCAAGTGATTGCGGAGCGGTGTGAATTGGCGCGGACGTTTTGGACACGCGGCCTCGGCTTGATGGGGCGGCAGGGGTTGGAGAGCGGTAGCGGCTTGATTATTTATCCTGAATGGAGCATTCACACCTTCTTTATGCGCTTCCCGATAGATGTCCTTTTTGTCAATCAGCAGGACGTTGTTATCAAATGCCGCGCCGCAATGCCTCCCAACCGTCCCTATGCCGGGGCACGCCGTGCCCGCTACGTTGTTGAGCTGCCTGTCGGCGTGATCGAGACAACGGGCACGCAGGAAGGCGATCAGCTATCGCTCGATCCATCGCCGCATCAGTGGAAATGACAACCGACTCCGTGCCACTATCTGAATACTTTGGAGTCTGACGACTACATGTCCTCTCGTCCACGACCGACGATACCCTATCTCCCACATCCACCATCATTACGCTTTTCCCTGGCAGTCCTCTTGATACTCTCGATAGGGCTGCTTCATTTGGGTTCCTACCTTACCACGCTGACAGAGGTACACACCTTCGACGCCCTTTCCTACGTCCTTGATGTTGACCGCAAGCCGTGGCAAGAACTCTTCCACCCGCACCACATCGCCTACGGCCCGCTTGGAGCCGCTATCCGCACGCTCAGCCACGCGCTTGGTTGGCAGGGGAGTGCGCTTGTTCCCCTCCAAGTGGTCAATGCGGTGGTAGGGGCGGTGGGGGTTAGTTGTTTCTGTGCGCTTATCTACCACGCCACCCGCCGACTTGATTTGGTGCTATGTGGCGGGCTACTCCTTGGCAGCAGCTACGCCTACTGGTATTATGCGGTGGAGGTGGAAGTCTACACGATTGCCGCGCTCTTCCTCATCCTCTGTCTCTGGCTTATGGTGTCGATTGCCCAACAACCTACGCTCCCCGCCCGCCGCCCACTTATACTCCTTGGCGTGGCGCAGGGGATGGCCATTCTCTTCCATCAAACCAACGTACTGCTTTCTCTCCCCATCGGGATATTGCTCTTGTGTTGTTTCTTTTCCCGCCGCCCGCCCACATACCGCCCAACGTTCCTGGCTGGGGCAATGTTTGGATGGTACCTCTTGCCGCTTGGGCTTATGAGCGCGGGCAGCTATCTGCTGGTAGGCTTTGGCTTCAGCGATTTTGGGTCGTGGGGCGAGATGTGGGCGTGGATGACTGACTATGCACAGACGGGGTGGTGGGGTGGAGCGGTCACGCACGACTCGTGGGCCGATTTGGGCAAGGGCATTGCAGAGACGATTGCACAACCATTCGGAGCCGCACTTGGAATGTTACTCCTGAGCTTGGTGCTCCTCTTCCTGCCCAAGCTCATCACAAGACACGGCCTTCTCCTCATCCCGCTCACCGCGTGGCTACTCACCTATGGAATATTCTTCTTTTGGTGGGAGCCAGACAATATCGAGTTCTGGATTGCGAGCCTTCCCCCCGCACTCTTCATCTTCATCTTGGCACTGGAGGCGGGCGGGCGGCCATGGTATACGGGGGTGTGGGCCACGTTGGTGATTGGCGCGGCCATATGGATGTTCAATCACGGTTCGATCACGTTGCGCGGCGATAGTACGCAAGATGATCACCGCACTATCGTGCACCTTTTGGCCGAATATAGCACCCCTGATGACTTACTTCTCGTCTCCGACGGGCTACAAGAGCTCTATCTGCCCTTCTACGAGGATCACAACAATACATGGTCGATCAATCAGGCGATGTGGGAAAGTGCGACCGATTGGGAGCAGGCATGTGAACGGCTCCAACAGCGCATCGATCACGCATTGGGACGGGGGCTTGCGGTTTTTCTTGGCCAAGAAGTGCTATTCCCCCAATGGGAAGACACCACCTTTGGCGATCCTATCCTGCAACGGTTTGGGCTGGCGCAAGAGCAGGTGACCCAATGCTTTGCGCCCTACCTCCCCGATATCGAATTAGTGGATATGGACGACGATCTCCCGCCATTCTACCGCATCCCGACTGCGCAGGAGATGGTGGAGGAGCGGGGTGGGTGGTCATTTACACGCCATCGGTGGGGGTGGCACGCGGCACATATCCGTGAAGAGCGGTTTGCCGATGCGTGGTATTTCACCCCAGACGTTGACCCCAACCTGGTCAGCCCGCCTATCTCGGTTGCGGTAGAGGACTACGACGCGATAGAGATACGGTTTGGCGTATCAGCCGCCACCACCGCCACGATGAAGTACGAGCTATTCTTTGTGGATGAGCAAGGGTTGGTGCATAACGAGCACGTGGTGCAGCGGACGGTTGAGCGCGATGAGGAGCAGCCTCACACCTACCATATCTCGCTGGAAGACCGCGAGGGGTGGGAAGGCACGATGACCGGCCTCCGCTTCGACCCCGTCGGCGAGGGCGATGGCGGGGTGGTGTGGGTAGAATGGGTGCGGTTTATTTCTGCCGCCGATGAGTAGCGCAGAGCTTGCTACCGTTGGCGGAGAAGCCGCAATAATGAGCGTTCAACAGGAACGCCTGAGTGGCGGCGGAGGTCATCCTTCTGCTCCTCGCCCGCCAGCAGCAAATAGCCATAGAGCAAGAACCCCGATGAGAGCGAAAACCCAATCTTGAGGAAAAGCGGCAGGTTAGATGGCGACAGGAAGCCTTCTATCAACCCCGCAATCACCAACAGCACCGCGCAACCAAACAATAGTTGTACCGCTCGCACCGATGCTACTTTCAAGGCGGCACGGCGGGTGAGGAGGTGTGGCCGCAAAATTGACCACCCCAATTGCAGCCCGGCCCCGCCCGCAATGAAGATCACGCTTAGCTCAACCACGCCGTGCGGCGCGACAAATCCCCATAGGTTATCGGCGAAGTCGTGGCGATAGGCTACTCCCACCACGCTCCCAAAGAGAATGCCATTTTGCGCCAATACGTAGAGAGAAAACACCCCTAGCGTAATCCCCCCCGCAAACGCCAAAAACGTCACCCGGATATTATTGGTCATGATGAAGGAGGAAGATGCCGCACGCCCCGTATCGTTGATACTCTTCCACCATTCGTGGCCCCGCTCAATATCGTGCGCTATCTCCTGAAAGCCGGGCATCACCAGCTCAATGGAGGTAGGGTCGCGGTAGGCAACAAATGCGCTCACCAAGGCAGGGATGGCGAACATCAGGAAGGCCGCCAAGGTATAGCCCCACGTCTTGCGAAAGATACGCGGGAAGGTCTGCGTAAAAAAGGAACCAATCTGATTGAGATGCGTCCCTTTGCCGCGGTAGAGTTGGCCGTGTGCCCGCGCCACCAAGCTCGCCACGTAGGTGCAAACCTCGTCGTGGGGGTAGTCGCGCTGCACGATAGCGAGGTCAGACGTGGCCTGGCGGTAGAGCCGCCCCAAATCCTGCAAATCTTCTGCCGAGAGGGTATATAGCCCTCGTTGGGCGCGTTTGAGTAGCTCTTCAAGCCGCCGCCACGCCGGAAGTTTCTTCTGGATAAACTCTTCTGCGACAATCATCGTCGTCTCCCGCTATAGCCGAATGCGTGTCCCGCCCACGTTGTTCCCATCACCCCCGCTTCCCGCAGCACTATCGCCAAGAGGTTCGCTCAATGCACGGGCCAACACCCCTTCGCCTGAGCCGATGAGGTGGACTTCCAGGCCGGGGGTCTGCTCAACCAACGACCACATCATCTCTACCTTGGTGCGCATGCCGCCGGTCACATCCACGCCATGAGAGCCGCTCACCAATGTGCGAACGTGATCAATATTTTCCTTGGTGATGAGCGGGATAGGGGTCGCAGTTGGGTCAGTGCGCGGATCAGCCGTGTAGACGGCTTGCTCTCCCACGATGATGATTTTCGTTGGGGTGAGAGGCGTGGCAAGGGCAAGGTATCGGAACAGTGTTTCGGTGGAGATGATGGCACACCCTTGTGTGGTGTCAAAGGCCACGTCGCCGTGGATGACCGGCACGAGTTGGCGGCCCAAGGCAAGCGTAATCGCATCGGTCTGCCACGAGACAATCTCCCCTTGGCTGCTGACGAGCGTGGCGGAGGGCTGCAATGACAAGGCCGGTACGCCTGCCGACAGCAGTGGTTCGACCACGATACGGTTGAGGCGCAGGGCGGCGTCGGAGGTGAGCGCGAAGCCCATCCAGTCATCGCCGCTTTGCAGCCCTTCGTGGATGCCATAGCGCGCAGCATATTGATGCCCAAATGATCCACTGCCGTGCCCTACCACGAATTGCGCGGCAGGGTAGATCAGCCGGACGCGGTTGAGTTCTTCCGCCAAGCGACGTATCACCCCGAGATCGGGCCGTTCCTGCTCCTGCTTATTCGTGATAACTGAGCCGCCAAACTTGATGAAAAAGAGATTAGTCATAGATTTTGTTGGTTTCGATTGACTATGGATTGACTATGGATTGACTATGGATTGACTATGGATTGACTATGGAGCGCGGAAGACAAACAAAATCCCCAACACCGTCAACCCCCACGTCACAATGGTCATCGCAAGCGGCATATCGGTCAGGACAAGCTCATCCGGGCTCCCCCCCTCATCGCGCCGGTAGATAAGGTAGAGATAGCGAAAGATACCATATACCACGAACGGAATGGTGATCATCAGGAAGGGATAGGGTTTTTGCGGCACGGCGGGGGCAGAAAATGTCGTCATACTGTAGGCCATAATGATGCTTGCGGTCACGATAGTCATCATATGGTCAAGCAGCGGCACCGAATATTCGTCAAGGATACGGCGGTGACTACCTGCCCCGTGCTCCAGCAGGACAAGTTCGTGTCGCCGCTTCCCGATGCCCAAAAACAACGCCAACAACCCCATACACACCAACAGCCACGGCGTCATGCTAATGTCAAGCACCACGGCACCGGCGGCGGCTCGCAGCACAAACCCCGCTGCAATCACCAAAATATCAAAAATAACGACGTTCTTGAGCCAGTAGGAGTAGAGCACCCCCTGAATAACAACATATGCGAGCAGGACAGCTAAAAATCCCCCATCAACATCGATGAGATAGGCCAGCGGTAAGGCAACCACCACCAACCCAATCGCCACTCCGGTCGCCAGCGCAGGCGAGATCTTGCCAGACGCAAGCGGACGATGTTTTTTGCGGGGGTGAGCACGGTCTTTCTCGATATCCACCAGGTCGTTGATGAGGTAGATCGCGCTTGCAGCCATACAGAAGACCGCAAATGCCGCAACCGTGATCAAGAGGTTGTCAAGGTGCGTCCAGAGGCGCTGCTCAGAGAAAACCACCGCCGTAAACACAAAGCTGTTCTTGACCCACTGCTTGGGGCGCATCGCCTGAAGCAGATAGCGCACGGTACCCAGGACATTGGTGGCCTGTTTCGGTTGAGTGGATGCGTTCAGATGTTCCATAACTGCAAAATAACTATTTCCAACTGTTCCCAATTGTAAAGACTATCCTCGCGAATATTGTACCATGCATTTGAGAGCGGTAGGAGAAAAGCGTGGAGCGGGGTTTGCCCCATTGAGCCGCAGTAATATTATTGTGAGAGCAGTGTAAAGTGGTATACTGCGGGTGCGTATTACATTGGCCGTGCATGCTTATCATCAAGAGGAACTCATTATGGAAGGACAACCAGGGACTATTATGATAGTTGATGATTCTCCTGAGGATCTTCGCTTACTTTCCCAGATATTGCAAGCTCACGGCTACAAAGTCAGGCCTATGATCCGAGCAAATCTTGCTTTGCAGTCGATGAAATTGCAACCTCCTGATATTCTCCTCCTTGATGTCCGCATGCCTGGTATTGATGGGTATTCTCTTTGTGAAGAGCTGAAAGCGCATGAGAATACATGTGATATTCCTATTATTTTCATCAGTGCGCTCAACGACCCGGAAGATAAGGTACATGGTTTTCAACTCGGCGGGGTAGACTTCATCACCAAGCCCTTCCACTCCGAAGAGGTGATTGCACGGATATCAACCCACTACGCCCTCCGCCAACAGCGGCGGCAATTGCAGCACGAGCTTCAAGAGCGGCAGCGCGCCGAAGAGGCTCTCCGCGAAAACCAACGTTTCATCACCCGTATCACAGAGATGATACCGATGTTTGTCTACGTATATGACCTACACAAACACATTTTTCTCTACAGCAACCGCAGTATACAATCGATCTTTGGGGTATCAGAAGAAACTATTGAGCAATCTCCCGATTTTCTCTCGTCAAGAGTCCATCTCGACGACCGTCCGCGGCTTCTTGCCCATATCCAGCAGCTCCGAACTGCCACCAACTCACGAGTGTTTGAATGTACCTATCGCCTGCAACATGCCGACAATCAATGGCGTTGGATCCAGCAGTACAACATGGTCTTTACCCAGCTCGATGATGGCACGCCATCGGAGATCATCGGCACGGCGATGGATATCACCGAACAATACCAAATAGACAGGATGCTCCACCAGCAACAGCAAGCACTTGCCATACTGCGCGAACGTGAACGACTGACCCGCGAGCTGCACGATACGATTGGCCAGGTGTTGAGCGCGGTCAATACCCAGTCGCAGGCCGCGTACGACCTCATCTGCCGGGGGCGGCCAGATGTTGCAACCCCATTCCTCTCATCCATCATTGATATGACCAAAGAGACCCAGATAGATGTGCGTGAATTTATCATTGGGACGCATATTAGTATGGATCTCAACCTCGCATCGCATCAACCACGGCTTATCGCTGCCCTCAACGAGCATTGTGTCCAACTGAAACACCTCTACGAATTTACCATCGACCTCCATGCCTCAGAAGAGATCTCCTCCCTCGCCCTCTCTCCCATCGTAGAAGTGCAACTGTTACGTATCATCCAGGAAGCACTCACCAATATATGCAAACATGCTCAGGTTTCCTCTGCCGAAGTGGAGCTATTACTGAGCGATGAAACCCTTCACATCGTTATCAAGGATTATGGCAAAGGGTTTGATATGCAAGTGGCCAATGGAACATCAAAAAGCTCGCATTTTGGCCTCCAGAGTATGCGTGGCCGGGCAGAGGAGATTGGGGGAACATTGGTGATAGATTCAGAGCTAGAAAAAGGCACGATGGTCTCAATCACTGTCCCACTGTATGAACAGGATCGTCAGCAAGAGCTTACTATGCGTGTGCTGCTTGTGGATGATAATCAACCGTTCTTGCAAGGGCTGCAGGCAATGCTTGAATCGCGGAGTGTGAACGTGGTCGGGACGGCCAACGATGGCAAACAGGCTCTTGAGCAAGCACGTGCGCTACAGCCGGACGTTATTTTGATGGATATAGAGATGCCAACGATGAATGGCATCGAAGCGACGCGGCATATTAGCCAAGAGCTTCCCGATACGCAGATCATCATGTTCAGCATCAGTGAGGAGAATGAACATCTGTTTGAGGCAATCCGTAGTGGCGCACAAGGCTACCTGACCAAAGATACCAACGCCGACTCGTTGTACGAGATGCTGGTGGAGCTGTCGTATGGCGAGGTGGTGTTTTCCCGAGGCCTTGCCAAGCGTCTCCTTCGTGAGTTTAGTGATACTTCGTTCTCAAGCAGCATTACTCCTAGCATCCTAACCCCGCGTCAGCACGAGATTTTGACGTGTGTTGCCAAGGGAATGACCTATCAGCAAGTAGCTAATACGCTCTATTGCAGTGAGGCGACTGTCAAATATCATATGGGCACGATTATCCGCAAACTGCACCTGAAAAACCGCGACGATGCAATTGCCTTTGCCCGACACCATCATATGCATAGCAGCTAACCTCTGCATAGCAACGAATCTCTCACATTCCCCTTCCTTCCTGCTTCCTTGTGATCGTGAAAAAGAAAACTCCCCTCACACGTTATCCTGCGAGGGGAGAAACATCGCTATCACGTATTTTTTCTGCAAACGTGTGGGCGTGTGGCCTACCTGCTAGGTGAGATAGGCCACGAAACGGCTAGTTTTGTATAACCAGAGGGATATACAGGTTCCGTTTCACCTCCGAAATTGCCCGATCCATCGCTTGGGCATAGACCTTGCTTTCTTTCCGGTCTTGCACCACGCCATAGAAGTTCAATTCTTCGCCAATAGCGAGCGAATTATCGACCAAGAACGCCACCTTGATAAGCCCAGATTGGTTGGGCAGCAGTCCATCGACTTCTGCAACATAGTCGTAGACGTACGTCTCACCAAGGCTATTTGCGCCGGTGATATTGCCCGTCGACGCGATCCAGCGGGTATCGCTCTGCTGGCGCTTGAACACGGTGGTATCTGGTGCATCGATGCCAACTGTGAGCGTGGTTGAGGTGATAGTCTCCGTGTTGGAGTATATGAGCGTACAGTTCATTGTGTTGCCCGCTTCCACCTCCGTGTCGCACATCATCTCCAGCCCCAACGTCGGTGCGTCGTAGACAGCGTCCAGGTAGTCTGGGATGCCATCGCCATCGCTATCGTCGTCACGAAGCTCGCCATCCTTGTTGATGTCTTCCAGATTGTTCGGGATGCCATCGCCATCAATATCCATATCGAGGTAGTCTGGCGTGCCGTCTTCATCCAGGTCGGGGTAAGTGTCGGGCGTGCCATCACCATCGGTATCGATTTGCTTGCTTTGGTCTTCCGTTGGGATGCCATCGCCATTATCATCCTTGTCGAGGAAGTTGGGGATGCCATCGCCATCCGTATCGTCGTTCTTGGCCGAGCCATCGCCATCCAGATCCTCGCCCTTGTTGGGGATACCATCGCCATCCACGTCGGGGTCGAGGTAGTCTGGGATGCCATCGCCATCCGTATCGTCGATGCGGCCCTGGACGCCGGTCAGAATACCATCATCGTTGTCGTCTGGGTCGAGGTAGTTGGGGATGCCGTCGCCATCGCTATCATCGTTCTGCAAATCCCCGTCGCCATCGAGATCTTCTTCGTTGTTGGGTATCTTATCCCCATCCACGTCCATATCGAGGTAGTCTGGCGTGCCGTCTTCATCCTGGTCGGGATAGCTATCGGGCGTGCCATCTTCATCGGTATCGACCATCTTGCCTTGCTCCGCCGTGGGGATGCCATCGCCATTGTCATCTTCATCAAGGAAGTTGGGGATGCCATCCTTGTCGGTATCATCGTCGGAGGGGTCTTTGTCCCCATCCACGCTTTCCTCGATATTCGGGATACCATCGCCATCCACGTCGTTGTCAAGGTAGTCTGGCGTGCCGTCTTCGTCCATATCAGGGCGCTCTAACGTGCCATCGCCATCGTCGTCGGCTTCCTTGCCTTGCTCCGCCGTCGGGACGCCATCCCCATTGTCATCCTTGTCGAGGAAGTTGGGGATACCATCGCCATCGGTATCGTCGTTGGCAGGGTTGCCGTCGCCGTCGAGGTCTTCCTCCGCCGTCGGGATGGTATCGCCATCGTCGTCGGTATCGAGGTAGTTGGGGATGCCATCGCCGTCGGTATCATCGTCGGCGGGGTTGCCATCGCCGTCCGCGTCCTCATCCTTGTTCGAAATGCCATCGCCGTCCACGTCGAGGTCGAGGTAGTCTGGGATGCCATCGCCGTCCGTATCGGTATCCGTCCCTTGATCTGCTGTGCCGGTGCCATCCCCATTATCGTTCTCGTCGAGGTAGTTGGGGATACCATCGCCATCGGTATCGTCGTTGAGCGAGCTGCCATCACCATTGGGGTCTTCAGCCTTCGTGGGGATGCCATCGCCATCGTCGTCGGTATCAAGGTAGTTGGGGATACCATCATTATCGGTATCGTCGTTGACCGGATTGCCATCGCCACCCGTGTCCTCGTCCTTGCTCGGGACGCCATCGCCATCGTCGTCCTGGTCGAGGTAGTTTGGCACCCCATCCTTATCGGTGTCGTCGTTGAGGGGGTTGCCATCCCCATCCAGGTCTTCGTTCTTGGTCAGGACGCCGTCGCCATCATCATCTTCGTCTTGATAATTGGGCTTGCCATCGCCATCTGGGTCGGCGGTGTTTGATTCGAGGTAGTCTGGGATGCCATCTTTATCGGCATCGTCGTCGAGCGGGTTGAAGTTCCCGTTTGCATCCTCATCCCTGGTCGGCGTTCCATCATTATCATCGTCATTGTCGAGATAATTGGGAATGCCATCCCCATCGCTATCATCATTCGTGGGGTCGCCATCGCCGTTCAGATCCTCGTCCTTCGTCGGGATGGTATCACCATCGTCGTCCCGGTCGAGGTAGTTGGGCGTGCCGTCGTTATCCGTGTCGTCGTTGAGCGGGTTGCCGTCCCCATTGGGGTCTTCGTTCTTGGTCAGGATGCCATCGCCATCATCGTCTTCGTCTTTGTGATTGGGCGTGCCATCGACATCTGTGTCGCCCGTGTTGGGTTCCAGGTAGTCCGGCACATTGTCGCTGTCCTCATCTGGACACGCGGTGGTGTCTGGACACTCCTTTGAGGTCAGGATGGTATCGTTATCATCGTCATTGTCCAGATAGTTGGGAATGCCATCCTTATCGGTATCGTCGTTGATCGGATTGCCATCCCCGTCCGGGTCTTCATCCTTGGTGAGGAAGCCATCGCCATCATCGTCTTCGTCTTTGTAATTGGGCGTGCCATCGCCATCCGTGTCACGGTTGTTCGGCTCAAGGTAGTCTGGCACATTGTCGCCGTCCTCATCTGGACATGCGGTAGTGTCTGGACACTCGGTTGCCGTGGGGATGCCATCGTTATCATCGTCGCTGTCGAGATAGTTGGGGATGCCATCGCCATCTGTGTCGTCGTTGATGGGCTGGCCATCACCGTCGGGGTCTTCTTTTATGGTTGGGAAGCCATCGCCATCGTCCTCATCATCTTGATAGTTGAGCTTCCCATCGCCGTCGGTGTTTTGGTTGTTCGGCTCCAGGTAGTCCGGCACCCCATCCTTATCGGTATCGTCGTTGCGCGGATCGCCGTCGCCGTCTTTGTCCTCATCCTTGGTCAGGATGGTATCGTTATCATCGTCGCTGTCGAGATAGTTGGGGATACCATCGCCATCCGTATCGTCGTTGTGCGGATTGCCATCCCCATTAATATCCTCATCCTTCGTCGGGATGCCATCGTTATCGTCGTCCTCATCGAGACAGTTGGGAATGCCGTCGCCATCTGTGTCGCCGTTGTTCGGGTCGAGGTAGTCTGGCACGCCATCAAAATCACTGTCGTCGTTGAGCGGGTTGCCATCCCCGTCTGGGTCTTCATACTGCGTCAGGAGGCAGTCGTTATCATCGTTGTTGTCGAGGTAGTCTGGGATGCCATCGCCATCCGTATCGTCGTCGAGCGGCGTCCCGTTGCCGTTGGCGTCCTCATCCCGCGTCGGGATCGTATCATTATCATCGTCGGCGTCGTCAAAGTTATACTTCTCATCGCCGTCGGTATCAATGGTGTTGGATTCCAGGTAGTCTGGGATGCTATCGCCGTCGGTATCGCACGCCACCCCGCCTGGACACTCGGTCGCGGTGGGGATGCCATCGCCATCGTCGTCCGTATCGAGGTAGTTGGGCGTTCCATTGCTATCCGTGTCATCATTGGTGGGGTCGCCGTCGAGGTTGACATCCTCATCCTTCGTGGCGAAGCCATCATCATCGTCGTCCGTGTCGAGGTAGTTGGGCGTCCCATCCCTATCCGTATCGTCGTTGGAAGGGTCATTATCCCCATTGGGGTCTTCGTCCTTGGTCGGGACGGTATCCCCATCGTCGTCCGTGTCGAGGTAGTTGGGCGTCCCATCCTCATCCGTATCGTCGTTGGAGGGGTCATCATCCCCGTTGGGGTCTTCATCCTTGGTCGGGACGGTATCCCCATCGTCGTCATCATCAAGATAGTTGGGAATGCTATCCCCATCGCTATCGTCATTCATCGGGTTGCCGTTGCCGTTGGGGTCTTCGTCCTTGGTCGGCACCCCATCGCCATCGTCGTCGGCATCCTGATGATTTGGCGTGCCATCGTTATCCGTATCGATGGTGTTTGGCTCTAAGTAGTCGGGGATAGTGTCGCTGTCCGTATCTGTGCATGCAGAAGAGTCGGGACACTCATCCTTTGTGGGGATCTCATCGCCATCATCATCGTCGTCTTTATAGTTAGGTATACCATCCCCATCGGTATCATCGTCCATCAGGTTGCCGTTGCCGTTGGGGTCTTCCTCACTATTTGGAATGCCATCCCCATCGGTATCGTCAGCCCCGCCGCTCGGCTCAAGATGGTCTTCGATCCCATTCCCGTCCTCGTCAGGGCAGGCGGTGGTGTCGGGGCACTCTTCGCTGGTCAGGGTGCCATCGCCATCGTCGTCCGTATCGAGGTAGTTGGGCGTGCCATCGCCATCCGTATCGTCGTCAAGGGAGGTGTTCTCGCCGTTGACATCCTCATCCTTCGTCGGGATGCCATCGCCATCGTCATCTGGGTCGAGGTAGTTGGGCGTCCCATCCTCATCCGTATCGTCGTTGGTGGGGTCGCCATCGCCGTTGGGGTCTTCCACGTTGTCTGGGATGCCATCGCCATCGCTGTCCTTCAGCACGACGCTGTAGGATTGCCCTTTGTCGAAGCCCCCGTCAACGATATCGTTTGTATCTTTGAGGTCGAGGCGCAATGTGCCCTCGCCATCGATATCGGTGATTTGAGCCACCCACGTCTTGCTGATACCCGCGGTCTTGCGAACGATGCTGTCTATCGTCGCCGTGACGGTGCCGGTCGCTGTGAGGGCAAAATCGCCAACATCAACATTCTCCACATCCTCGCTGAAGGTGACCAAGAACCGCACATCTTCGCTGCCAGTCGTGGGGTTCTCATCCATGCGGGTGATGGAGAGGATCGTCGGTTTGGTGTTTTCTATCGTGTAGGTCTCGCCCGTGGTGAAGCCACCGCTCAGGTCATTGCCCGCACTATCCGTGATGCCAGTCCCGCTGTCCTTCACGTCCAGGCCCAGCGTCCCGTTGCCATCGACTTTACCTACCGTGACCGTCCACGTGGTGTCATTCAGCTTGGTGGTTTCACTGATTTCACCCGTTGCTGAATCGGTCATGGTCAGTGAGAAATCCGCCTTATCAACGCCATCCACCGCTTCGCTGAAGGTCACCTGGAATGTGACCGTATCTTCGTTGGTGGTCTCATCAGTCGGCGTGTGGCGGGTGATAGATGCCGTCGGAGCGGTGTTATCTATCGTATAGGTCTCGCCCGTGGTGAAGCCACCGCTCAGGTCATTGCCCGCGGTATCCGTGATGCCAGTCCCGCTGTCCTTCACGTCCAGGCCCAACGTCCCATCGCCATCTACAGAGGTGACTTCCACTGTCCACGTATCACCGCTGCCAGACACGGTGCCAATTGTCCCATCGGCGGTGCCAGTCTTCGTCAGGGCAAAATCTGCCGCGTCAACGCCATCCACCGCTTCATCAAAGACCACTTGGAATGTGACCGTATCTGCGCTGGTGGTCTCATCGGTTGGATTGTGGCGGGTGAGGGCGGTCACCGTCGGAGGGATATTTACGATGTAGGTCTCACCCGTGGTGAAGCCACCGCTCAGGTCATTGCCCGCACTATCCGTGATGCCAGTCCCGCTGTCCTTCACGTCCAGGCCCAGCGTCCCATCGCCATCTACAGAGGTGACTTCCACTGTCCACGTATCACCGCTGCCAGACACGGTGCCAATTGTCCCATCGGCGGTGCCAGTCTTCGTCAGGGCAAAATCTGCCGCGTCAACGCCATCCACCGCTTCATCAAAGACCACTTGGAATGTGACCGTATCTGCGCTGGTGGTCTCATCGGTTGGATTGTGGCGGGTGAGGGCGGTCACCGTCGGGGCTGTTTTGTCTATGATGTAGGTCTCACCCGTGGTATGATCTTGCTCCCCACTTCCGCCCAGCAGCATACTGCTATTGCCATAGCGGGTGATACTATCATCATCATCTAAGTTTAGCCCCAACTCACCTTCGCCAGTGATACCGCTTACGGTAACTGTCCACAGATCACCACTCCCACTGACATCGGAGATGGTTCCATTAACCGTGCCCGACACTTTTCGCAGGGCGAAATCGCTCGTATCAACCCCTTGCACCGCCTCGCCAAAATTAACCCGGAAGCGGACGGTTGTCTCCGAGGTGGATTGTTCGTTCCCTCCTCGGGTGATTGAGGTGACCGTCGGGCCAGTGTCATCGTTTTTCAGCTCAATATCGTGCGTCGTGGTTTCACCACTGATGACGTAGGCGACATTCATCGTCACCTGCCGCTCATTGCCAGTCAGCACCACACGGACATTGTATGTACCGGGGACGAGGCCAGATATCGTGTAGTTGCCGCTCCCATCGGTGGTTGCGTTTGGCTCGCCGGTTTCGAATGCGCCATTGTTGTTCTCATCAATGAACACTGTGCGGCTATCGACCGTGATGCCAGTACCAGATACCGTCCCTTCCAGCACACCTTCTTTTTTGGCATTCCCAAAGTCCAGGCCATCAATCGCCCCATTGGGAACAGTGGTAGTGTGCTCACCAGAGCTTGGTGAAATCTGCACCCAGCCAGCCTTAAGAACCTCACGGATGGTGTAGTTATCTCCAGGTGTGACCGAATCGAACTTATAGTATCCAGTCTCGTCTATGAGGCTCGTACCCGTGTCATCGGTGATCGAAGTTGTGGTTACGTCACCAGCATCCTGTGCATCGTCCCCGTTCACATCTTGATAGATCGTCCACCCATCTAACGCCGGTTCAAGGTAGTTCTGTGAGTGGTTGATATAGTCGAAGAGGGGGAGGATGTCGTCGGGATGCTTGTAGCGGCGGGCCAGTGGGTCGATAACCTGGACGGCCTTAAGTGCATTTGCCCCTGTTGCTTCAACGCCACTGTAGTCGAAGACAAAGCCGAAGATGGTTACACCCATCGCCTGTAAGGTAGCGGCTTCGTCGTCGTATGGGCCAGCAATAGAACCATCACTATTTTTTGTCGGTTCGCCGTCGGAGAGGAAAATAAGGTTGCTCTCCGATGGGTTGACACCTCCCGAATTGAAGATATCAATTGCCTTTTGCAAACCCTGATCGTAGTATGTGGTACCGTAGCTTGCTAAACCTAATACAGCCTCCTCAATATCGTATATGCTATTGCCATTCGTATCGGCGAGAGGCGTGGTAAAGTTTTGGGTATCGGCCGCATCCGGGTCCATGTCTAATATAGTCCCACTGCCACTGCCACTGAACGTGATAACGGCGACCCGTGCAGTATCCCCATAGCCGAGCGCAATCAAGCGATTTTGCGAACGGATGACGGCATCGATCTCCGCATCGAGGACCTGATTTTCATTTGCGTTATCGCCCGAAGCGCTGTCAAGGTTACCCGGGTTGTAGCCATCATCGGTGTCTGCTTTATACTCAACATCGTTAGTACTACCCGAAACATCAACCACGAAGACGATAGTGGCATTCTCGCCCCCCTCCATCTCGAGGATATCGCGTTTGCCGTTGCCATTGATATCGTGGTACTTTGTGCCGTAGATGCCGTTGGAGACGGTGGCCTTAGCTTGGGCAATCGTCCCATCGGTCTTATAGTCGATGGCAGTACCCAAGCCGGTGTAGGGGTAGATCTTGAAGTAGTAGGTTTCCCCCCCCTTCAAGTCGAGCCACCACATCCGCTCATCGCCGTAGCGGTCGGAGTAGCGGACATTGGCCGCCCCGCTGCCGTCGGACAAATCATAGTCGTTGTCGACGGGCGTGCCATCGGTGGGCGCGGTGATATCATCATAGCTCTTATTGCTGGCCAGGATGAGGTAATAATCGGGCGCAGTGGTGCCAGCAGCATCCGTCCACGAGAGCAGGATCTTGGCCTGCGAGACGGTGGCGGTGAGGCCGGTTGGTTGTTCGGAAGGTTCGGCGGCGGAAACAAGTGCGGGTGAAAATGGAGAAAGAAGTGGGCTAAGCAGGAATGTGACGACCAAAAAAAGGGTCATCAGCGGACGGATTCGTTGGATCGAGAGAGAGTTGCTACACATCATTATAAAGCCTCAACTTTTGCCGTTATTAAGGTGAGATAACCTCTGTAAAGCCTTCTTCGGAGTTAAAAAAGCGCCATGCACTCCTGCGCAAAGCACTGTGTGAAAACAGAATGTTGAACGAGAATGTTTCGTGAGATAAAAACCTGTTACAGGGTGTATGAAGATGTCTCCTCCTTTCAGATTACTACTCTAGTACTACGTTTCACTGGTACAGTCCCTACTAGACAGTATAGGGCATAGGAGAGAATAGATCAAGAGGGGAAAAGTATAAAAAAAGTGGAAAAAGAAGGGAGATTTTCCTTCTGTCTGCACTGTATTCTTTAAAAAACCTCATATGTGGGTTAAGAGCAGTTATAGCGCTCAACTCCCCTGCCCACGCATGGCATACTGACGATGTTGTTCGGCGCGGCGCACTCGGCGGTCGGGGTGGACAAGTGACTCGAGCCGCTGCAGGGCGACATTTGCGACCATCGCCATTACGACCAATGCCAATGAACCGGCCCATATCTTGTCGTGGTTATTTTGCGCAATGCCGTCGAAGAGCAGTTTGCCAAGCCCGCCCGCCCCAAACTTCGCCCCAATCGTCGCAATGCCTATCGTGACGACCATTGCGATGCGCAGGCCTGCCAGCATAATCGGCAGCGCAAGCGGAAATTGTACCGTCCACCAGCAGCGCCACCAACTCATCCCCATCCCGTAGGCGGCTTCGATTACGGCGGGGTCGATGGAGTTTAGCCCCGCCACCACATTGCGAACGAGGATGATTTGTGCATAGATAGTCAAGGCGATGATGACCGATGTGGCATTGAGGCCGAAAAATGGCACAAGCAGAATGATAAGGGCGAGGCTGGGGATGGTGTAGAGCACTCCCAAGGTGCCCATCACCGGCACGGCTGTCCAGCGGTAGGTGGTGATGAGGATGCCAATCGGCAGGGCGAGCATCACGCTGATGAACAGCCCAATGCCGGTAATGCGGATATGGTCAAGCAGCAGCCCCCATACGATGTCGGGGTATTCAAAGATATAACTCATAGCGCACTCTGCCCCGCTCCGTGCTCACTTGCCAGGTCGCGGATGTGCTCCAACGACAGAACACCAATTGCATCCTCACTGTGCTCATTGCCGTGCTCATTGCCATGGCCATTGCCGCTATGCACCTCGCTCAAGTCGTTGAGAACGGTCAACATCGGCGCGCCGGTGCGCAGCAGAAGCGACAAAGCATTGCGCAGGTCGCTGTGGGAGGAGATGGTTGGCTCACCATTGCGGTGGTAATTGGCGGGGACTTTGGCCATCGCCGCGTGGACGGGGAGTTGGCTCAATTGCCGGAGCATGTCATCAGCCCCCACCAGGTCGTGGACAAACGCGCTGCTTGGATGGGTCAGGATGGCAAAGGGCGTGTCATATTGCACCACAGAGCCAGCCTGCATCACGACAATCTTATCCGCCATCCGCAGCGCCTCTTCCACGTCGTGGGTGACAAAGAGGATGGTCTTGCGGAGGTGGCGCTGGAGGCGTAACATCTCGTCCTGCAGGCTGAGGCGGGTGATGGCATCAATTGCGCCGAACGGCTCATCCATCAGGAGCACCTTTGGGTCGCCTGCCAACGCCCGTGCCAATCCCACTCGCTGCTGCTGCCCGCCCGATAACTGGGCTGGATAGCGGTCGCGGTACTCGTCGGGTGTGAGGTGGATGAGCGTGAGCAGCTCATCTACCCGCTCCTCTATCTTGTCACGCTGCCACCCCAACAATTGCGGAACAACGCCGATATTTTGCGCCACGGTCATATGCGGGAAGAGGCCGACTTGCTGGATGACATAGCCGATCTGTTGGCGCAACGTCGTGACCTTGAATGTCCGCACATCGGTATCTTCAAGATAGATAGTGCCGTGCGTTGGCTCATACAGCCGGTTGACCATCTTGAGGAGGGTGGTCTTGCCGCACCCCGACGGCCCAAGAAAGACCGTAAACGACCCCGACTCAACCTCAAAACTACAGTTGTTGACCGCAGGACGGGGTGTCCCTGCAAACTGCTTCGTGACTTCAGCAAATCGTATAGCACTCATGCTTTGTCCTTGCTCTTGTATAGGATAAGAAAGGCGACTACCGGCTTCTCTGTTTCCCGAACCGCCCCTCTGAGCAGGTTCTGTTCGTTTCGGCAGAAACCGTGTGTCGCCTTTCCTGCATTCATGTGTATTTGGAGATACAGCGTCTGCGATTACTTCCTTTGCAATGCGAGGTAGTGCTACTCTGTCACGGCCATCAGCCCCACTTGCACCAAGAACTCGCGTGCGACGGCAACAGGTTCTCGTTGCTTGCCGCTGACCTCGTAGTTGAGGCGTTGCATCTGCTCATTCGTCAGCAGGGGCGCGACTCCGTTGAGGATGTCTTCTATCTCTGGGTGTGCATCTAGCACCTCCTGCCGCACGACGGGCGCAACCTGGTAGGGCGGGAACATCTGCTTGTCGTCCTGAAGCACGACGAGGTTAAATGCACTAATCTCGCCGTCGGTGCCGAACGCGACCGCCACATCGGCCTCGCCATTGATCAACCCCTCATAGCGCAGCCCTTTGTCGACGGGCTTGTACGACTTGAGATTGAAGTCGCCGTAATGCGCCTTCAGCCCGGGCAAGCCATCTTCACGCTCTGGAAACTCATCCGGGCCGATCATGATGAGCTGATCGGCGTGCGCAACCATATCGGAGATGGTCGTGATGCCATACTCAGCCGCCCCTTCCTGCGTCATCGCCAAGGCTTGGGCGTTGTTCATCGGGGCGGGGTCGAGCCACACAAGGTTGAATTGCTCTTTGTAGCCCTGCGAAACAGCGTCGTAGACCTCTTCAGGGTCGCTGTTGACTGGCAGCTTCAAGACGACCAGCAACCCGGTGCCAGTATAGTCGGGGTAGAGGTCTACCTCGCCATTGCTAATCGCCTCCTGAACGACCGGCGTGCCGCCAAGCCCCTCCCGATACTCCACCGTCAATCCGGCGTTTTCGAGCAGGAGGCGGTAAATATTGCCAAGCACAAACTGCTCTGTGAAGTCCTTGGAGGCCACGACGATGGGGTCACCCGTCTCTTCTTCCGTTCCCCCGCCGCCGCAGGCCGCCATCGCCATCAATAAACTACTCAAGAGCACGACGACGGTCAATGATCGAACCACAATACGCATAAAAGAACCTCTGTTTGCTTTCATCCAACGAATATCACCCTGCATGATACGCATCAACATCGCATCAACATCGTATCAGCTTGGTGGCTGAACCATTCGCTCAATCCAACTAATCCCCACTTCTGCAGAGAGCGCCATCAAGGCCACGGGAATCGCTCCCACAAGCAGCACCGCATTGTCGTAGAGCGCAAACCCCCGTGTGATGAAGATTCCTAGCCCTCCACCACCAATGAATGCCGCCAGCGTCGCGCTCGCAATCACCTCAATCGTCGCGGTGCGTATCCCTGCTATGATAATAGGCACCGCCAACGGCATCTCGATCTGCCACAAGACCTGCCACGTACTCATCCCCATGCCCTCCGCGGCCTCGTGGATCGCTGGATCAATTGCTCGGAATGCCGCGTCGGTGTTGATGAGGATCGGGGGGAGGGCGAGGATGGTCAAGGCGATGGCCGCCGACTCAACCGATAACCCAAAGTAGGGGATGGCCAGGAAGAGGATTACCAGGCTGGGGATAACCCGTAGCCCATTGAAGCCGTTGATAAAGACCAACGCCGCCGTCCGTGAGCGCGAGGTGAGTACCCCAAGTGGCACACAAAGGGAGACTGCTATGCCAAGCGCAATACCCACAAAAAGAAGATGGCGCTGCAAGGCTTGGATGACCTCTTCTTGATGGGAAAGCGCATAGTGGAATGAATCGAGGAATATATCCATAGGCAGATTATAGGATAGATAACGCTCTGGCACAAGTGTCGACGGGGGGAGGAGGAGGAGAAAAAAGGAGGAGAGAGGGGAGAGAAGGAAGAACAGGGCACGTCTGTTTCCCTTGTTTCCCGCCCGCGCGCCGCCAGACTTCCCATGACTGTTGCAAAGTCAGCCAGCCAGGGACTGCTGAAACAACGCCCGATTGATCGTGG
>CAZGLO010000010.1:0-64549 GCA_964526735.1 uncultured Chloroflexaceae bacterium
ACGGGTGGAGGAGCGAGCACAAGCCCAGGTGCTTTAGCTCTGGGTAGCTGACCGCCTAGCTTCTTCTGCCTACCATCCTTCAAACTATGCGTTTGCCCACACATCCATCTCCGAGAGGGCACGGCACGCCGTCACGACGCGCAACCCGTGCTCTCTTTGCGTTGCTGCCACTCTTTCTCACGTTGTTTGCCCTTTCTGTGGGGGGACTAACGAAGATCCTCCACGCCCCGCCGCCGTTTCAGATAGACATCGGGGGAGAGGGGGATGAGCGCTTCCTGACCTCATTCTTTGCACCAGAAACGCAAGGCGATGGTACAGAGAATGATATCTCTTTCCGGTGGACAAGCGACCTCTCACGGCTCTACCTGCACGGTGCACCGCGATCAAGCTTCGTGCTGTCTCTGCGCATCTTCGGCGAAGCGGCGCGGCTGGATGAAAACCCCACCCTCGCCTTGACCCTCGCCCGTGATGAGGGGGGGCGACACGAATCGCCTCCGCCACTCGCCTCCATCCCGATTGAGCGCAATTGGCGGGTATACCACGTACTTCTGCCGCCACACGCCGTGGGACAGACGATTGAGACAGAGCCGATTGCGTTGGTCTGTTCGCACCCCTTCACGCACCCGGATGATGGGCGAGTGCTTGGCGTCCCCATCGATTGGGCTGCCATCCACCCCGTCCCGATAGACAACCCCTATACCGGCTACCCACTACGATGGGCATTTGCCCTCACGTGCGCATTGGCCCTTGCCGTGGGCGCGATGGGATATATCTTCAGCCACCCGTCCTTCCCTCTCTCCCCGCGCCGCGCATTGGCCGTACTTGTGGGTATCGCATTGGCGGGGGTGGGAGGCGTGGCGATGTGGGCCACCCACAACCCCTATACCCTTGCGGAAACATTCCCCCTTACGTGGCATGTCCTATCGCTGGCGGGGGTGTTCCTGGTGATTGGCGTTGGCCAGCGGCTAGGAGCCATCAACCTGCTCTCCCAAGCTCTCTCCCGCGCCCGCACTCGCATACTATCTCTGTCTTCCCTACGTTTGTGGCGCATTGGTGGGTATTGGCCACTCGCCATCGCGATTGCAACACTGCTGATTGCCCACACCCTCCTCCTGCCATTCACCCCCGTCAATCTGCAAGGGGCGGCGGTGCTGTTCATCCTTGGTATGCCGGGGGGTATTATTGCTGTGCGTGTCTTCCGAGATGAGCGCGACCCCATTGCCAAGCTGTTTCTGCTCCTCTGCGGCGCGGTAGGCGGGATACCACTCTTGCTTCTCCCGCTGCATATGCTGCCGGGCGGGGTGGCGTGGTGGATGCCCCTCCTCATCAGCGATGGCGTGGCAATAGCCACCTTGGCGACCTTTCGTGGTCATCAGCACGAGACAGCTCCACAACCCGCCTCTCTCCGTTCTGCCCTCGCTGACCACCGCTATACCCTTGTGCCGCTGATTATCATCGTGGCGATTGGGGGCGCATTGCGGATGATGGCGTTGGGCGGGGCGGAGTTTCAGGGCGATGAGGCGCACGTCCTGCTGATTGCGACGGGTGTCCCGCACGGGCTAGACGATATCTTGATGGTGCACCGCAAAGGCCCAACTGAAATATTGCTTACCAGCGGGCCGCTGATCGTGACTGGCCGGATGACGGAATGGGTCGCGCGGTTGCCCTTCGCCATCGCGGGCATTGGGACGATGCTTGGCGTCTACCTCGTATCCCGCCTGATAGCCCGCCACCTTATGATGACAAGCGTGATGCCACTTGTCGCGACGGCAATTGTTGCGCTTGACGGCTTTCTCATCGCATTTTCGCGCATTGTCCAATATCAAAGCATCCTCCTCCTGATGACGCTTGGGGCATTTTGGCTTTGTTGGCGCTTCCTCGAAGGTGCTCCCCGCCCCCGCCGTCTGCTCACAGCCGCGGCTGTTCTGATGGCTATCGCTGCGCTTTCGCACTACGATGTGGTCTTTGGGGTGGCGGCATTGGGGTGGATCGTGGTGGTTGGCGGGCATCGACGTGGGTGGACAGCGCGGGAGTGGGTGGCCCATCTCGCCCTGCCAATGGCGGTCGGCGGGGCGATTGTCGCAAGCTTTTACGTCCCCTTCATCCTCAGCGACCATTTTCAGCAGACCGCCGACTATCTGACGTGGCGCGTCGCCAAGAATGACCCGGGCACGCTCTTCAACCACCTCCCGCTCTACTACCTGCTTGCGACCTTCTACAACACGACCTACCAGATGCAGGCGATTGGGATGGTGTTGGCAGTGGCAATGGTCGGGTGGGTGTGGAGCTATGTGCGCCCGCGGCCATTGAATTTGGTGCTGGCTATCCTGTTTGTGTTGGGGAACATCACATTGGTCAGCATTCCCGGCCAGGTAGAGAGCGGGACGGGGGTGGTGTGGGTCGCGGCGAGCATCGCCATCCCGCTGATCGGGTTAATGCTCTCCCCCGCCACGCCGCTTGGCCTGCGAGTGGTGGTGATATGGTTTGGCGTGCCCTTCATTGCGGAGTCGTTCGTGATTGCCAAGCCCGGCACCCACTTCTACACGATGGATCCTGCTGCTGCCCTGCTCATTGGCTATGCGGCGGCGCAAACCGTGCATTGGCTGCAAGAGCGGCGGTGGGAATGGGTCAATGCGGCGATGGCGGTGGGGGGGATGGCGGTTGTGGCGCTTGCGCTGCCCTACCTCTTCCTGGTTTACGTCCAGCAGGTGCCCGAATACCGGCGCACCTTCCCCCGCGAACGCCCACATCTCTACCGCGCGCCCTACGATGACAAACGGCCATTGCTGGGGGGCTATTTCGGCTTTCCACACCGCGATGGCTGGAAGGTCATTGGGCATCTCTATCAGACGGGGGTGCTTGAAGGGAGTTATGACAGCAATCAGAAAGCGCCCATTGTTGGGTGGTATACCCGTGGCGCGCAGCGCTGCGATGTGCAGCCGGACTATTATTTTGCGTCGTGGCAGGAGGAAGATGGCCGTATCGCCATACCCGCAGGGTACGAGGTGTTTGGCACGGTGACGGTGGAGGGGCGGGAGATGATAACTATCTACCAACATCAGCCGGTCGACCACGCCCCGCGGCTTTTGCCATTGCGGGAGTATCAAGCGCAATTCGATGCGGCCAAGATTGAGCCATTTCCGCTTTGGCAGGCGTTGGGGGAGAAAAAGCCGTGCGAAGAATAGCCTAAAAAGAGGAAACGGAAAAGCCAGAGCAAAGCCCTGGCCATGATGAACCGTTTATTGTGTATATATCAAAAGGGCGGGAGAAATAGGCCCCTTACAAATTCATACCGGTGAGATCAGCTTCTGTTGACTTCTTGGCGGCGACCTCTTGTTGTTTGCGGGCCGCGCGGCGCATTCGGTTTTCCATAACGGCGAGCGTTTGCTCAGTTGAAGCGGAGACAGCCGAAGCAGCATTCTTGAAGCTCATGTTGCGGGCGTTGTCTATCTTGTTTTCCTTCAACGTGACCTTGGAACCGGGGACTCTCTTCAACAGATCCGAAACTTTCCATTGCTCGTGAATAAGCGTTCTCATCATAGCCTCCTTAGATAACTCACATCACTGTTGCTCATATGGGGCGAATGACGTTGAACTGTACATCATTCCTTTACTTGTTCCCCCGAGTGTACTACTGCGTCGTTGCATTTGGTACTGTGGTCATCATAGCATGGAGATTGGTCAAATTCAACAAGTCAAGGGGTATTTCATTTGTATATTTTGTACAAATTGCGGGGTTTTTCCGAGAATCCCTCCAAAAACCCCCCCACCTCTCCCACTGTTCACTGTTGCATGCGTGCAAAAAGCCGCTCTGCATTTTTGGTTGTCGCCGTGGCGATAGCCTCCAGCGATTCCCCACGCAGCTCAGCAATTTTCTCGGCCACGAGCCGCACCCGCGCCGGATTATTGCGCTTCCCGCGGTAGGGGTGCGGGCTGAGAAAGGGGCTATCGGTCTCAACCAATAGGCGCTCCAACGGCATCCGTTGTGCCACCTCTGGCAGGTAACCCGCGTCGGAGAAGGTCACCGGCCCGGAAAAGGAAAGATAAAAGCCAAGCTCCAAGCACGCCTGGGCATATGGCCAATCGCCGGAGAAAGAGTGGATCACCCCCGTCACCCCGTTGGTGTGCTGCTGGAGTATCTTCACGGTATCGTCGTGCGCATCGCGGCAGTGGATGACCACCGGCAACCCCACCTCGCGCGCCACGTCCAGGTGCTCAACGAAGAAACGCTGCTGCACGTCGGGGGGAGAATGCGTACGATAGTAGTCAAGGCCAGTCTCGCCAATTGCCACCACACGGGGGTGTTGGGTCATGTCGATGAGAGTGTCACGCCATGTCGTTGGGGCGTCGGCGGTGGCGTTGGGATGAATACCAACAACGACAGAAAGCTCGTCGAAGGTTTCTGCAAGGCGCATCGCTTCCAGATTTTCCTCATGAGAAAAGCCGACCTCGATAATGCGATGAACGTCGGCGGCGTGTGCATCGGCAATCATCTCTGCATATTCTTGGTGAGAACAGCGTTCAAAGAGGTTAAGATGAGCGTGTGTGTCTATCAAGTGGATTGAATTCATGACTTCCTTTTGTTCTACTTGCCAAAGCCTCTACCTCATGATACTCTATCACCAGGACACGCGCAATATCCGTTCAACAACAGACAAATGAGAGATTGAGGATCATGTCGTCACAAAAAAAGAAACGTCTCTTCCACCCGTTAGCAGTAAAACTCCCACTCGCAACCATACTCGGATGGATTGCCTACAGTCACCTATTTATCTCCCACGACATGCCCCTTCCACCGGCTGTTCCTGGTGAGCAGCACGTCTTCAACGGCCGTCTTGGACGACTCAACTACTACGTTGCGGGAACAGGAAACCCGCCCCTCCTGCTGATTCACAGCGTCAATGCGGCGGCATCTTCCTATGAGATGCGCCCTATCTTTGAGCGGCTGCGTGAACAGCGGCGGGTCTATTCGCTCGATCTGCCGGGGTTTGGCTTTTCCGACCGCTCCGACCGCCCCTACACCCCACGGCTCTACACCGACGCCGTCTTAGAGATGGTCAAGATGATACAGCAAGAGCACGACAGCGCAGGCATGCCGATTGACGTGATGGCGCTCTCGCTTGGCGGAGAGTTTGTCGTGCGGGCGATTACCGAAGAGCCTGAACACTTCCGCACACTCGCGCTTATTTCTCCCACCGCCTTCTACGGCAATGAACGGCGGTATGGCCCAACCGAAAGTACACTCGCCAACCCAACGCTCTACAAAACGTTCACGGTTCCATTGTGGAGCCGCCCATTTTTCGACCTGCTCAATACCCGCCCCGTCCAGAAGTGGTTCCTGAGCAAGAGCTTTGGCTCCGAAGCGACGGTCGATGCCGGGCTTGCGGAGTATGACTATCTCACGGCCCACCAACCAGGAGCACAACACGCTCCCTTTGCCTTCGTATCTGGAATGCTCTTCAGTGGCGATATCGACCATCTCTACGACTCATTAACATTGCCGGTGTGGGTTGCGCACGGCAACCGTGGCGATTTTGGGGCATTTTCAGCGCAGCGCGCCACCGAACGTGGCGAACATTGGCACGTGCAAGGGTTTGAGACCGGCGCACTTCCCCATTTTGAGCAGCCCGAGATCTTTATTGACCACTATCAGACATTCTTGAACCAGGTCGCAAGGAGTAGTGCGCTGTAGAGCTAACGATATTCGTTCTAGTCGTCAGTTCCAAACGTTTTTCTATCGTTTTCCCTATCTTGTCCGCCTTATCCGTACCATGGGCGTCCACGAGTATGCTTGGTGAGCCTTCTCGTGAACGTCCGTGGCTTCTCTTTCGTATCTGCAGCGCAAAACCTTGAACGCTGTATACGATGCAGCGTTATGAAGCTAGATCTATGAGCAAGATACTATGCCCGATTCTGAGATAGAAATGCTCCGGCAACGCATCACAGAATTGGAGGCAGAGCGACACCGCTATCAAGAACGCGAAAAGACACTCCGAAACGTGGTGGATCTGTTTCGCACGGTTGCCGACTCCAGCTACCATTGGATGCACTGGATAGACCAAGAGGGGCGATATCTGTATGTCTCGCCTGCGTGTGAGCGTATTAGTGGGTATACTCCGCAAGCATTCAAAGAAGACCCCACCCTCTTCCTCAAAATCATCCATCCCAATGACCGTATGCGTATCATTCAGCACTTCAAGGAAGAGCTTTACGGGATGCAACCAGCGAATATCGACTTCCGCATCGTCAGGAAAGATGGCCAGGTGCGGTGGCTCAACCACGTCTGCCAGTCGATCTACAGCGGCGAAGGGCGGTGGATCGGCCGCCACGCCAACAACCAAGATATTACCGACCGCAAAGAGACCGAAGAACGGCTCAAACGACGTGACCGCATTCTTGAGGTGGTAGGGAATGTCGCCGAAGAGTTTTTGCGCACCAAAGATATCCACCACAATGTCAACCAACTGCTCAAGCGGATCGGCGAAGTGACCGACGTCTCTCGCGTCTTTATCTTTGAGAACGAGATGGGTGATGATGAACAGCTCTATGCGATGCGGCGCTACGAGTGGGCGGCTGACGACGCCGTGTCTTTTGTCGGGAACCCGCTTGTCCAACGGGTCTGCTACGAACACCCTGGATTTCAGCGCTGGAAAGAGATCCTGCAGCAGGGCGAGTTTGTTCACGGCACAAGAGAGACGTTTCCAGAGGAAGAAGCCCGCATCATCATACAACTGGATGTATATGCCATCTTGATTGTTCCCATCTTCACAGGCGACGAATGGTGGGGGGTGATAGGGCTTGACGAAGACCAGCCGCATCAGTGGTCTGCCGTCGAGATCGACGCCATAAAGACGGTGGCGGGCATCTTGGGAGCCGCCATCCAACGCCACCAGTTTGAGGCAGCCCTCGAGCGCAGTGAAGAAGAACGCCATCGCCTCTACCGCGCGGTTGAGCAGAGTGCCTGTTCTATTGTTATCACCAAGCGGAGTGGCGAGATTGAGTATGTCAACCCCAAATTCACCGAAGTCTCTGGCTATACGTTCGATGAGGTGCATGGCAAAAACCCACGCGTATTGAAGACAAGCGGCACGCCTCCTGAAGAGTATGAGGAGCTGTGGGAGACGATTTTGGCGGGGCACGAGTGGTGGGGAGAGTTTCACAATCGCAAGAAAAATGGCGAACTCTTTTGGGAATCGGCGTCTATTTCGCCTATTTTCAACAATGAGGGCGAGATTACGCACTTTTTGGCGGTCAAAGAAGATATCACCGAACGGAAGATGGTAGAAGATGCGTTGCGCAGCAATCTTCAGTTCCTCGAAACGCTCCTCAACACCATCCCCAATCCGGTCTTTTACAAGGACTCTTCTGGCCGCTACCGCGGGTACAACAACCTCTTCGCCAAGTACTTCCTTGGCCTCTCCTCGAACCACAACACCGACCGGCTGCTCTATGATGTGCCAGATGAGCTTGCCTCTACGCAGATGTCGGTTGACCATGAGCAAGACCGCCAGCTCTTGCAAGAGCCGGGCGTATTGGTCTATGAGCACCGCTATCAATGCACCGATGGTATCCAACGAGACTTTCTGATAACGAAGGCAACGTTTGTTGATGCGAACGGTGATGTGGCAGGTATTGTGGGGGTCATGCTTGATATCACCGAGCGCAAGAAGATGGAAAAGGCCATCCAAGAGGCCAATAAACACCTTGCCTACTCGGTCAAAGAGCTTGAGCGCCGCAACCGCGACATTACTCGTCTCAACAACCAGATGCAAGATGAACTCACAATGGCGCGGCAGATCCAGCAAAGTTTGCTCCCTCCACCTGTTCCCCGCTGGCCAGAGATAGATCTTGTGTGCTGCAATATCCCTGCGCGGGAAGTGGGTGGCGATCTCTTTTTCTACCATTCTTTCCTGCCCCCCACCGGCTTCGATAAACCAGAACGCTATGCGGTCGCGATTGGCGATGTGTCGGGGAAGGGGATGCCCGCTGCTCTCCTGATGGCAGTGAGCCTTGCCTCCATCCGCTCCATTATGAACCGTGGGTTGTCACCCGGACGGCTGCTGGCGTCGCTCGACCTGACAATAGCCGATCACACCCGCTCCACACGCCAAAACTGTGCATTGGTGTATGTCGATATGCTCTTAAATAGCGTACATTTTGCATCTCCCCAACCGCGCGGCTATACCGTGCGCGTCGCCAATGCAGGGTGCATCCCGCCGCTGATAAAGCGTCAGACGGGTGAGGTGGAGTGGGTGGATATTGGCGGGGTGCCGTTGGGCGTGGGGCTTGGCAATCAGTCTGGCTACCAAGAAATAGAGCTGACTATCTCTCGCGGCGACTACATCGTGTTGACGAGCGATGGGGTGGTGGAAGCCACGAATAGGCATCGCGAGATGTTTGGCTTCGGGAGGCTGGAGGAGTCAGTGCACGCCGCGCCCGATAATGGTGCCGACGCCCTGCTAAAGTATATTCGGACGGCGGTGGAGTCGTTTGTCGGCGATGTGGAGCAGAGCGACGACATGACGATGGCTGTTATTTACGTCTAGCACACCCGCCACAGCCCGCCTCTCTCTTGCACTCCCCCTCATTATTCTCGCTCTCTCCTTTTGCCTTCTCCCCACCACAAAAACCAATGCAGCACGGCGGGGAACCCACCATGCTGCACTGGGGTGCGCCGAAGCGCTATTGAGGTTGTGTGCTACTTCGCTACTTCATGATGGTCGGTAGGAAGAGCACAGGTGTCGCCGAACTGGTATTAACCGGTGGCGGTGCGATACCAGCCGTGATTTCAGGCACGCTGCTGGCGGGCAAGAAGGGTTGCGTCAGCGCATCCTTATTGGCAGAAACGCCGGCGGTGTATGATGGTGCTTCACCCATATGGGCCAGCATTGCGGACATTGCCGTTGATGGATAGGTCTCAACTTGGAGGTTGTACTTCGCAGAGTTGTACCCATAAACCTCGACAACGTACACGCCGCTGATAGGTGCTGTGAAGGTGAGGACTTCGGTCTCATCGCCTTCGAGGTTACTGACCCACGGTGGCCGTGGATTTTCTTCATCATCCCAGTCTGGCGGCCAGATGTAGAGATCCGGGTCATTTCGACATGAGACCAGCTCGGCGTAGACCGTTTCACCCTGTTCCACATTCTCGCGGTAGGTGTTGGCAGCGTTCCGGCCAACGAAGGCACACATTTGAGCGTAGTTGATCCGGTCTTGGTACGGATACCGCGACACGTTTCCGCTCTCGTCAGAGACCCAGGCTTGGATGTAGCGCAGGCCAGAGGGTGGTGCCAGTTCGTAGTTGTAGGTCTCGCTGTAGGTCACCCAGTCTGTCCACCCCACAGGCACCCAGATGTCGGCAGACTCGCTGTAGATCATCTCGACCAGGTTGAGTGCATACACGCCGCTGGGGGTTGCCCCCGATTGAGCCGCGTCTGATGCCTTCACATGAACGGTGATGTTGCGGTCGTAGATTGGGCTGCTGCCGTTAGATTCGATCTCGAAGTCGTCCACGTGCGGAGCCACGCCGTCGTAGGTTGAGTCGCCGGGGAGGATTTGGACGGTTCGTCTGGATTCGTTGTTATCCTCAATATCCTCGTCGATGGCATTCTCTGGGTCGATGACGGCGATGATCTCGTACTCACGCACGCCATCGCTTGGTGTCCAGGGTACTGCTGTCGTGCTCGTCCCCTTGATACGCTCGTCGGGGTTGACACGCGGCGATAGCATTGGCACAGTGCCCTCTCCAATGAGGTGGGCATCATCCACTTGGTCTTCGTAGAAACGAACCTTCACGTTCTGGAGTGGGTCTTTCCCACCGCGACGGTGGACGAAGAGGCCGATCTCAATGGATTCGCTTTCCTTCACGCAGTAGGAAGGAGACACCCACGGCTCTTGCCCCCACAGGTCGTTGTTGAGCGAGGTTGGCAAGACGCGATAGTCGCCCGTCGCCGTCCCGCATTGGTTCTTGACGGTGATTTCGCACATGCCCTCGGTCAAGTTTTCCGGCACCGTCGCCGAGAGACAGGTATCGCCATAGGTCGCAACGTTCTCCAGCGCCGTTGTTGTTCCACCACAGGTGATGGTCACGTCCGTGCCACTGCCGAAGATAGGAGTAAATCCTTCACCACAGATGGTGATATTGTTGGGAATGTCTGTGTAGCCTTCATCCGCACGAATGCTAAGGATCTTGGGCTTGGGAGCAACGTACAGTGCTGAACTCAGGCTGGCGGAGAGGGCATTTGTCCCCGTGGTGGTACCAGATGCCGGGCATTGGTTGACAATCGCGGCATCGTGCATCCCAACCGACAACCCAGCAGCCAATTGGCCGGTCAGTGTCTGTTCAGAGGTCTTGCTGACACTGGTCAGGCTTTGTCCCCCGATAGTCACCAACGGGGTTTCATAGAAGCTCGCGCCCATCATATCGAGGCTGGCGCTTTGATCCACACATACCCATTCGGGCAGGACATCTTGGAGGACGGGTGCGCCACACGCTTCGCCAACCTGGACTTGTGGTACAGGGAAGGTGATAGTCGAATCATCGCCCTCTGTATCCACATATTTGGCAGTGGCACTGGCGTTTGTATCCCACTCCCCTGCCGTGTCAGGCATCACGATTTGGTAAGAGAGGGTAATCGTTTCGGCGGTATTGACCGTCCCGATATCCCACACCAACTGATTGCCATTGACCGTCGGCTGGTAAGGGCCTTGGAAGGAGTTGGGAACTAGCTTGATGTTGTTTGGAATATTGTCCGTGATGACCATTCGGCGGGCGGCCCATCGCATCGTCTTGGCGATCTGGTTGTTGTAGATATCGGCCAGGTCGCTGGTGTTTGGAGAGAAGTAGTAGTCGGTGTCAGAAGAAGCGATAGCCTTGAGATGTTGCTCATTCGCATAGTAGCCCAAGCCGATGGTGATGATGCGAATGCCATCCGCCTTGATGCTATCAGCGGTTGAGAGCAGCGAGCTGAGCGATGAGGCATTGTGTACACCATCAGAGAGTAGGATGATAGCCTGGGCGTTGGAAGAGATATGGCGCGTGCTTTGCAACTCGGTCGCCGCAATCTCAAGCCCATCCTGAATATCAGTCGCCCCGCCTGCTCTCAAGACGTCAATCTCACTCTTCACCGCGCTGCCGTCTTGGCTCAACTCGTGGTCGAGCGTTCCTCTATTGCGCGATGTGAATGATGCCACCCCGGCTTGATCGGCAGAGAGATTCATCTGGTCGACGAAGGTTTTGGCAGCACTCTTGGCAGAGTTTATTCTTGAGCCAGACATACTACCAGAGCGGTCGATGACGAGCATGATATCCACCGGGCTGCTCGACGGGTCGCACGATCCCTTCGACTTGACCTCCAACGTTACGGTGACTAACCCACCAGTTTGTACTTGGTCTGGTGAGGCGGTTTTATTGTACTCAATGGTACAGTCAGGGGCAGCGACCGGCGGAGTTGGTTCTTCCGCCTGGGCATTCCCCACAAATGCAGTTAACCCAAGAACCATCGCAAGTACGATGGAACTGGAAATAGTAATGAGACGTTTCACGATCCTTCACCTTTCATCACAAGGGATAATATTGGTCGTACCGAGGAGGGTGTTCCCTCCGTCTCCAACAAAAAAACTATCCAAAAATGCAAATACGGCAACAACTCCTTTCTTGGAAGATTGTTTTATGGCCAAAACGATCTATACGTAAGAGTAAAATACCCCAACGAATAGCTAGGCTAAGGTTATCTAGTGTTACATTGTATGATTGTGATGAGATTAGGCTTGTTAAAAGTTGCTATACAGGTGTTTTTGTTATCATAGATAAAAACACGCGAATTTCTAGTCTTCCCTTTGGTTGTATGTATAGCTGAAGTGAAGATGCATTGAGTTTTATAACCACCATATGCGTGTGGATATTATAATACCATGAAAAACGGGTCTTGTATAGTTCTTTTTTGTCATTCTTTGTAGGATTTTATTGTTAAAATTTCGTTTAGAAAGCAGTGACGTTTTTATAAAGGAAAGGGGCCGCTTTTGTTAATATCAATGGCCCCTCTCCTCATTCAAACGACGGTGTCATAAAAATGTTACACCGATTCATACCACATTTGGGTATATATATCGGGTCACCGCTTTACGACGGGCAAATAGAGGTACTCTACTCCGCTGGAACCACTCCCGCCTTGCACCTCCACCTCCACCGACTCCGGTACCGCCAGCAGCCCATCTTCATCCTCTGCCCCCACGGTGATACGATAGGTGCCGTTGGCGGTAAACCCGCTATACGTTGCCCCGAACCACCCATCACCATCTTCATCCTGCAGCGGGGCGGTCTCTGCATCGTCTTGGGTAAAGGGGTCGCTGGCGAGAGTAATTTGGTTTGTCGGCGAGACAACCCGCGCCCACACGGTCAGCGGCGAGGAGGTATCGTCGTCAAGGATATACGCCCAAATCGCTCCTTTGCCCCGCTCCACTTTGAGCGTATCGCTTAGGTGGCTGACGAGGGGCGGCCATCCGTCAACCAATGGCGTGGTCACGGTGTTTTCCCCATAGTCGCCATCATCCTGCTCATTTGCGATGCTGTTACCATTCGTGTCAATCATCGGTTGCTGCACATCGGTGAATACCGCGACCACTTGCTTGGCGTGGGCAAAGCTCTGCGCAACCGACTCACCCCGCTTCAGCGCGCTCAGGAAGAAGTCGGAGAAGAGTGCGCCTTTGCGGGAGGGGTAGGCGATGGTGTGCGGCCCCGTCGCGCCAATCACCACCCGTCCAAGCGCGCTCACGGTGTGGGGCATATCGATCAAGCTCCCTGTCCCATTCCCCTCGCCAACCACGATGATCGGGGTGCCGGGGTGTTCGCCCGCAAGCTGATCGAGCCAATCAGCCAGATCCTCAACCGAAACCGTTTCGCCGCCTGCCTCATCGAGGAGCAAGGTATCGTACGATGTAGCTCCAATGAAGTAGAGGATGAGAGGCCGATCTGGGCCGACATGCCCCCCTGCCCATGTCGTGAGCGCCGTCTCAAGCGCGGCAGCCGTTGGTGGGGCATCAGCACCGGCTTTGGTAAGGTCTGGACTCAAGTAGGTGATATGCTCATCGCTATACCCCTGCCTTTGGAAGACACGGTATACCCGCTGCGCAACCGCATCTATGTTACTCTGCAGCGTTCCTGCGACTTTCCCCGCCACAATCACCAATGCCCCCGGCGTCGTGGTCTTCGCACGGTTGACCTCTAGCTCATAGGTTGGTGTTTTGCCCTTGGGGAAGGTGCCAGTGTACGTGTTTGTCACTTTGAGGTAGAGTGGCCCAGATTGGGCTGGCTTATGCGAAAACCGCACATTGCGGCTGAAAGCGGGGTCGTAATGGGCGATAGGCTCCTCATCGCACGCTTGGTAGAGGTCAAGCGAGAGGTTGAGAGGCGATTTGGCGGGAGCCGCCGCACGGATGTGGTAGGTTGTCTCTGCCACGCCCTCCAACACCACCCAATCGTCCTCTGCCAACGGGACAAAGGTATGCCGCTGTGCGGGGGTGTTCGACACGATTGGGCGCGCCCCACCGCACTGGTCGTTCGGCTCATACTCATCTTCGGGACGGTCGGTGTCCAGAATGGAAACCACAGCAGCATCTTGTGTCCCCAAGGCTATCCCGCCCTGCGGCTGGCTGAGGGTAACATTAAAGGTTTCATCGCCCTCCAATATATCATCGTCACTGATGGGGACAGTAATGAACGTGCGCACTTGGCCATCGCCAAACACCACATTCCCCTGCACCGGCGTGTAATCACTTTCGCTGGCGGTAAGGGGAGCGCTCTTGTATGAGAGCGTGGCCATGCCACTCGCCCCGCCAATGCGCTCTACCGGCAGCCTGATCGATTGGCTATCCTCATGCACCTCCCACATTTCTTGGCGAAATTGGGCGACGCCTTCGGGCTGTGTTTCGTCATCTTCAATCCAGAGTTTCACCTCCGATTGGCTCCCAATATGCGATTCTTCAGTATCACCACTCGCTGAATCGTCGTGTAGGGTTAAATAGAACGCTTCGGTTCCCTCCAATTCGGCATCATTTATTAACGAAACCGCGATGAGTTGTTCTTTTTCACCACTCGCAAAGGTAAGCGTCTGTGTTTCGTCGGTGTAATCCTCTCCGGCGCGCGCACTTCTTTCTCTCATCTGCACTTTTGCCGTGATACTCTCTGAATAGCCGCCTGTCCGCCTCACAGGGAGCAGCACGGTACCATTGTCCTCACTCGCATAGCGTTCAAGTGCCCCAAACTGCAGGACACCCGTCGGCGACGTATCATCATCGGTGATGGTGATGGCAAGACGATGCTGTGCACCTATGGTTGCCGCTCCCTTGACCTCCCGCAGGAGCAGAGAGAATTGCTCATCGCCTTCAAGCTGCTGATCATCGGCGATGAGGAGCGGGATGGTCTTGCGGGTCTCTCCCACGCCAAAGAAAAGCGCACCGTGCGCGCGGACATAGTCTTCCCGGGCGCGGGCGGTGGCGTCAATGGTCTCGTAATGCACGATCACCGGCGTATCGCTCTTGCCAATGCGCTCAACAGTCACATCTGTGGTGCGACGCCCTTCACGCACGGTGGTGTGCGGCGTACGGAACTGTATCACCCCGCGCTCTGCCACGTCGTTGTCCTCAATGACGAGCAGTGCCGAGCTTTGAGTGCCTTGAGCCGCGCCACCCGCCACGGTTTGGAGGGTTAGCAAGATAGCCTCATCGCCCTCAAGGGTCGCATCATCGATGATGGGGATGATGATATCGTGTTTGGTATCGCCCGCCTTGAAGACGAATAGCCCACTCTGGCCATAGTAGTCACTTCCGGCCTGCGCTGTCAGGCCAAAGGTATCGTACCGTATGGTTACTTCGCCCTGCACCCCGCGTGTGCGGCTTATGGTGACGGTGGTGGAGAGTACCCCCTCATTCACCCGCATCACGGGGTTGCTGAAGAAGATTGTCCCGCGTTGGTTGGGCGATTCTTCGTTGTCCTCGATGTGGACGGTCGATTCAATCGGTTCACCAAGCGTTGCCCCTCCCTCAACGTTGCTCAGCGAGAGATTGAAGGTCTCAACCCCCTCAACATCGTCATCATCAATCAGCGGGACAGTGAAGGTGTTGGTCAAAATTTCCGTCGTGAAGGTGAGTACGCCATCTTGCGCCAGGTAGTCATCATTGCTGCGGGCGGTGTGGTCAAGCGTCTGGTAACGCACGAGGGCGGGCTTTTTGGGCATTCCAGCCATCGTCACCGTCACGGTGATGGCCTCCTCATCCTCGCTGGTATACTGCTCGGCTTGGTGGAATTGTATCGTCGGGAGCGCTTTGACGGTGATGGTGTGGGGAGCAGAGGTCATCTCATTGACCGAGTTCTTGACACTCACCGTCACGGTGTGCACCCCCGTGGATGACCACGTGTAGACCGCCTCTGGATTGCCTTGCTCCTCCGGCATTGGCGACCAGATATACTCGATAGACTCGTCAACGGCTTCTGGCGGCTTGACCACAGCCTTGAACGTATCGGCAATGGCGACCATCCCCGTCCGGGGGCCTTCTATCGCCACCGAAGAGATTGGGGCGCGGTAAGGCTCAAGGTCGGTCACCAGCGGAGGGAGCGGTACTCCTGCCGCCGTCGCCCCCGGCGTGCTGCTGGCAGGGACGGAGGGCTGGGAGCGGAGGAACTTATCACTAGCTGGCTTGGCGGCAACCTCTGTATCCGATGATGTGTGTGAGGACGATGTGCGTGAAAGGTGTGAGCGGATATGCGTCAATGCGGGGCTGCTTGCCGATGCTCGATCGACATTGAGGGTGTAGGAGGTCTTTGCCACTGCCCCATATGTTTCTATCAGGTAGACGCCCTCTACCGGCGCAGTGAATGTCACCACCTCGGTCGCAGTCTCTGATGCATTGGAGACCCATGGTGGCCGTGGATTTTCTGCATCATCCCAGTCTGGTGGCCACACATAGAGGTCAGCATCGCCCCCGCACGTCTCAAGAGAGACATACAAGGTGTCACCCGCCGCCAACGGCTGGAGATAGTTGTGGGTGCCAAACTCCTCTACGGGTGTGCACGTTGCGGCATAGTTGATGTACTGTTGAGTGGGGTGGCGCTCAATATTACCATTCTTATCGCTCACCCACGCCTGGATATAGTGCGCCCCCGGGATAGGGAAGAGTGTGACAGTCTGGATATTCTGAACACCCTGATCTGTGGTATATGGCCGCCATCCGGTTGAGTTGACAGGAACCCATGCATCCGCCGCCCGGCTGTAGAACATCTCGACGAGGTTAATTGACGAGACGCCGCTTGGATCAGTGTAGCGTTGCGCGCTGTCGGTGGCCTTGAGATCGATATCTACGACGCTCTTGGCGGTGTAGAGCATATCGTCGCTTATCGTCATATCGGCGACGGTGGGCGGCACGCCGTCGTAGTTGTCGTCACCCGGCAACACCCGCACCGTCCGGCTGACGACGTTATTATCTTCTATATCCTCTGTGATGGTCTTTTCAGGGTCTATGACGGCATAAATCGTGTAGACATCATCGCCTTTGCTTGGTGTCCAGGATACTGCCGTGGTGCTTGTCCCCTTGATGCGATCATCAGGAGAAACGCGCGGCGACAACATAGGGATAGTGCCATCACCAATGAGATGTGCCTCATCTACCACATCTTCGTAGAAGCGAACTGCTACATTCATGAGGGTATCTTTGCCGCCCCGACGGTGAACAAACAACCCCATCTCAAACGCTTCGGTCTCTTTGGCGCTGATTGAGGGGGAAATCCATGGTTCTTCCGCCCATAGGTCGTTGTTAATCGCATCGGAGAGCACGCGATACGTCCCGCCGCTATAGTTGCCGTACGGCGTCTCAACGCGGACGGTGTACTCAATAGCAGAGTAATAGGCAGGAACCACCGCCGCCAAGCACTGATCGCCATACCTGGTGACATCCTTCAGCTCAACCGACCCTCCTCCCCCTACCAGGAAGACCTTTGTCCCCTCTGTGAAATGCTGTCCGCATATGTTTATGGTCGTATCGAGGTCGGCATAGCCCTCACGGGGGCGGACACTCAAGATTTTTGGCTTGGGAACGACTGTCACCGCATCGTGCAGAAAGGCCGTATCCGCGGTTGGGCAGCCGGACGTGGCAGAGAGCACGTGTGTCCCCGCCTTCAGCCCGCCCGGGTAGATTGCCGAAAAGGTGTGGCGGTCAATCCGTTGGACATCGGTCAGAATACTGCTGCCAAGCTGCATGCGTACGGCGTCGGTCATCCCGCTGCCAATCACCTGCATTGACACATCGTTGGCATTTTCGCACACGGTGGTCGGGGAGAGCGACATCAACTGTGGTTGGCCGCACCCCTCCTCAACCGTCACCTTGGGCGAGGGGAGGTCGGGGCGGTTCATCGTGCCGCTTGCATCGCGGTAGGAGGCGGTTGCATTCTCGTTCGTTGCCCATGTCCCCAATGTATCAGTGACCACCGCGCGGTAGGAAAGCACAACCGATTCAGAGGTCTGCAAACTTGGGTAGGCAAGCGAGATGTGGTTATCTTTGATGGTGGGCGGTACAGGGCTTTTGACGGAGGTGGGGATGAGCAAAACGGCGTCGCTTAGTGGGTCATTGATGCCGACTTCAAGGCCAGACCAACGCACCTTGCTCGCAATCGTGTCCGCAATCGTCGCTAAGTCCGTCGCTATATATGCATCCGACGGCGCGGTGGCAATGCGTTGCCATTGGTCAGCATAGACCGCATCGCCAAGCGCCACCGTGACAACCCGTACACCCTGCTGCCTTAGCGATTCGCCTTTGGCAATGTCGGCGGCAGTGGGGGCTGCATCGGTGAAGAGGACAATCAGCGGGAGCGTGGTGGAGACGTGGCGGGTACTTTGGAACTCCAGCGCCGTGGTAGTCAACCCTTCTGCCACCTTGGCCCCGCCCCCAACCGTCGCCATGCCATCAATAGCCTGCTTGAGCGCACTTCCATCATCGCTCAGGTTGTGGAGGATAGATGTTGACCCACTTTCTCCCCTCCCGAAGCCCGCAATCCCAACTTGGTCGTGTTGCAGATCGAGGTGGCCGATCAACCGCTTGGCGGCTGTCTGCACTTCCGCAAACTTTGCGCCCATACTGAGCGATTGATCGATGAGAATCATCATATCGACCGGGCTGGTTTGCGGGGTACATTCTCCCGCTGTCGCAAGCGAAATGGTAACCGTCACAGCGCTGTTTGGAGTGGTGGTGGTTGGCGAGACGGTTTTCGTTGCTTCAAGTGAACAGGAGGAGGCGCGGAGCCGTGGCTGGACGGGCGTGGTCGGAGATGATACGGCGTATGCCGATGTGGTAAACCCAAATAGTGCGAACAATCCAACGATCAATCCAAGGATCAACGCCCCAACAAGGGCCAAATGATAGCGTTTCATAGAAAACCCTCTTCTCGAAACTATTCCCCCCGTACGTACAATTGCTTTTGCAGGGTGAAAACTGATAATGTAATACTTTCGGAAAGATACAAAACCTCCCATGGTGGGAGGTCATTGATTATCGGAGGCTATGTTGAAGAGTGAAACGTCTCGTCTCTACTATAGCACACGCCTCATAACGTTGCTAGGAGGAATTTCAGAGGTTTGTATATACGCACACCGCCGCTACCCGCGGTAGGCCAGCACATCGTCGGGGGTGAGCCAGTTGGTGCCGGGGAAGAGCCGCGCCACCTGCGGGGCAAAGAGCGGCGAGGCAGACATCACGTTGGAGGGCGGGCCATCGGCGATAATCTCTCCCTGGCTCATCACGACGACCCGGTCGGCGATGGCGGCGGTCAGCTCAACGTCGTGCGTCACCAGGACAATCGCCATCCCTTCGCCGCGCCACTGCCGTATTAAGTCGGTCAGCCGCTGCTTGGAGAGGTAGTCAAGGCCGCGGGTCGGCTCGTCAAGCAGCAATGCCTGTGGCTGGGGGATGGCGACGGCTCCCAACGCCACGCGCTGCCGTTCGCCCGCACTCAAATCACGCGGATAACTGGTAGCGTGCGCCGCCAACCCAAGCCGTTCAAGCAGCGCCATTGGCGAGAGGGTTGTGGGGGAGATACCGTGGTTGCGGAGGGTGATTTCAAGCTCTTCCAGCACCGTCTCGGCAAAGAGCAGGGCATTGGGGTCTTGCGGCAGGTAGCCCACATGTTTGCACACGTCTGCGGTATCGCGGCGGGCGATATCCTCCCCCGCCAGCGTGATTTTGCCGTGCCGCGGTCGCAATAGCCCCACGAGCGATTTTAGCAATGTGGTCTTGCCCGACCCATTCCGGCCCATCAGCGCGACCACTTCTCCGCGCCGCACCGCCAAATCAACCCCGCGCAACACCGGCGTACCGTGGTATGCCGTCTCAACGCGGTGCATCTGCAAGAACGGTGTCGGATTTGGCATATGCAGCGTGTCTGATACTGATGGTTCTTGAGCTTCTTGCGGCGGGTGGGGAGAGGCGGGCAAGGGCGATTCGGGACGGGGTTCTTTGCGCGCAAACCGCAACCCCTCCTTGATCGTCATTGGGAGAGGGTGCCACGATAGTGCCTTGCCAAGCGTCACGAGCGGCGGGGTCAAATCCATATGGTGAACGATTTCGTGCGGCGTGCCGATCATCGCCCCCGCCTCGCCATCCGGCAGGAAGACGACCGTATCGACGAACGATAGCACACGCTCCAGCCGATGTTCGGCCAGCACAATCGTCAAGCCGATATCGGCATTGAGCCGCTCAAGCGCATGCAGCACGTCTTCCGCCGATTTGGGGTCAAGCTGCGACGTTGGCTCATCAAGCACCAAAATACGTGGCCGCAATGCCAATGCTGAGGCAATCGCCACCCGCTGCCGCTCGCCCCCCGACAGCGTATCAAGGCGGCGGGCGCGCAATGGCGCAAGGTCAAGCAGGTCGAGCACCTCCTCCACCCGCACTCGCATCTCTTGGCGGGGCATCGCGCTATTCTCCAACGCAAAGGCAATCTCATCCTCCACCGTATCCACGACGAATTGCGTTTCGGGGTCTTGGAAGACAAAGCCCACGTGGCGGCTCATCACCTGCGGTGTGGCATACACCGGATTGTGGCCATCAACGCAGAGGTCGCCTACAAGCGTCCCGCCGCTGAAGTGCGGCACAAGGCCATTGATACAGCGTAAAAGCGTCGATTTCCCCACCCCCGACGCGCCAACCACCAATGTAAATGTCCCCTCTGCCAAGCTCAGGCTGATGTTGCGAAGGACGGGGGTTGGCTGTTCGGGGTAGGTATAGCTTACGTGCTCAAAGGTAATCATTGGGTTATTCCTTATCTGTGTCGTCTGTATTATCTGCACCGCCCGCCGGAGTCAGGAAGAAAAATGGCACGCCCATCCCCAACAGCGCAATGCCAATCACCTCATCGAAAGGCGGTAGGGAGAGGCGCGGGTAGGCGGAGTAGAATAGCGTATCGTGTGCGACCGTTGGGAGGCCATCAACAAGCAATATCCCCACCATCGCCCCCACGGCTGTTGCCACCACACTATCGCGCAGATGCCACGTCTCACGGCGGTAGCTGGTACGCGGCACTCGCCGCCGTATCTGCCACAGCACCACGCCCATCAGCAGGCCGCCGCACAGCAATATCCCCCCACTCAGCCAGGAAAGCCCCCATACCAAGCTCATCAGCCACCCGCCCAGTAAGCTCACTAGCCCAAGCACTACCAATGCCCGCAATTTGGCGTCGTAGACGGCTTCATCCGCGCTCGCAAACCCTCGTGCGGTCATGGCTTCGGCGAGTTGGAGTGCCCGCTCAAGCCCGCCTATCAAGAGCGGCATAAAAAGTGGCACCCAATCGCGCAACCCCCGGATACGATGGCCACGGACTGCTTGCGCTTCACGGATGCGCTCAAACTGCCGCAGCGTGGTGGGGACAAACGTCACCGCGATAGAAATCACCACCGCCATTGGGTAGAAGGCCCGTGGGATGAATTGGATCAGGGCGCGTATCGGCAATGCGCGGTTGACGATGTTGAAGGCGGTGAAGAGGATTGAAATCACCAGGCCGTTGGTGGCCCCATATGCTATCGCCTCCATCGTGACCGGCCCGCCCAACAGCGGCAGAAAGCCAGGCAGCGCAAAAAGCGGTGTATCGCCATAGTGGTTCATCAGCGAGTTGAAGAGCGCAGAGAGTACCGTCACCACGATGCTGAATGTGATGGGTGAAACCGGCATTGGCCCCTCGCCCTCGGTGGTGGTATGGCGCAGGGCGGCATCAAGCACAAAGAGCACAAGCAGCATCACCAAGAGGTAGAGCGGGTTGCGCGTGCTCATCACACCAACCAGCACCCCAATCAACCAAACCACCCACGTAACCGAATGGAATGGCTGCGATGATGACTGCGATGGTAACTGCGATGATGGCTGCGATGATGACTGCAATGGGGATTGTGATGGGGATGATGGCTGCATAGAAGCTACGAATGTTGGTGTTCTAGGGGGTGGTAGGAGAAGCCAAACCGCCACTTAAACCGCCGAAGTGCCCGCAATGTCGGCTGGCCCAAGACGATGATCAGCAGCACATTGCCGAGCGAGCGAAGCAAGTCCCACGTCAGCGAGGTGACGAGGTAAAAGACCGCATAGCGCTGCAACGTCTCTGTGATGCCTATCCCCTGGCTCCAATAGTACTCTGCCGGGCCGGATACGAATGGCCAAAACCAGATGTTCATCACCGCGCCGTAGAAGAACCCCCAAAAGATGCCAAACAGCGATAGAATACCCAATTCCGCCCATATCAGCCACTCGCGGCGGTGAGACGCAAGGCGGGTGAGCAAGCGGTGCGCGCTCATCACCACGGGGCGGCAAAGCGGTGCACTTGCTCCCACCCAACCGGCGGTATACATCTGGTAGGGGAGCCACGGCCCCACCCCGCCCGTGATCAGTGCCGATACGATAAGCGTCATTACGCCCATCAGGAAGCCAAATTGCGCCCCATATACATAGCCGGTCATAATAATCAGGAAGAAGATGGGGCTAAAGCTCCCCGGCATCGCAATCGCCACCTCCACAAAGCGCAAAATCGAGTTGATGGCGACCAATACCCCAAGCAATGCGATGATTTTCGTATTGACCCCTTGGCCTTGCACCTCTAACAGCAGCGCCCCAAAGCAAAATACCACCAAAATGGTCAGGACGATGGGGGCGTCGTTGGCATGGGCCATCCCCATGCGGTTGACCGGCTCAAGGCTGGTCATAAAGAAAGGGTAGAGGAAGGCCGCAAGCCCTATCCCGCTGCTAAGTGTATATATGGCAATGCTCAGGATGCGCTGTATCATCTGGCGTGTTTTCTACGCATTTGTATCATCTTGGCCGCCAACCCTATCGCAATCACCCCAAAAATGAGGTAGCCCTCTACGCCTTTGCCTTCCTCTTCCGCTGGCGGCGCATCATCGCCCATCTTCTTCAGGATATCCTCCTTGCTCACGATAACCTCAACCTGCTCCTCCCCATTCCCATCGCCATTGCTGCTATCGATGTTGGTTACTTGTGCCACTGGTGACTCTACCGCCGCCGCGACCGATATTGGCCGTGTGGGAGGGGCAGAAACGGTCGGTGAGGGGAGAATTGTCGGCTGAGTGAGAGGTTGTGTCGTTGGAGGGAGCACTGGTAACCCCATTTCAGTCGTCGCCGTGACCACAGTAGTGACGTTTGTAATATCAGGTGGCGAATTAGTCGTCACAGTGGGGTAAACAGGCTCTGGTGTGGCAGTCGGTGGGGTGGTAGGAATAGGCGTTGCAGATGGGCTAGGCGGCGCAGTGGGGAGGGGTGTGGCAGATGGTGTGGGCTGTGTCGTTGCTTCCACCGTCGGCGACGACACTTCAACAACGTCCTCATTCGCAGCCTCCGCCCCCTCCTCCACCGGCGTTGGGGAGAGTGGCGTGGCAGTGGACGGGAGTGGGGTGTTGGTTGACGGGAGCGGTGTTGGGCTTTGCCACGGTGTTTCCGTTGGACGCGGGGTGTTTGTGGGACGTGGGGTATCTGTTGGTACGGGGGTATCGGTCGGCTCCGGCGTGTTGGTCGGCTCCGGCGTATCAGTGGGATGCGGGGTGTCCGTTGGCACAGGGGTATCGGTCGGCTCCGGCGTGTCGGAGGGACGCGGGGTGTCTGTTGGCTCTGGCGTGGCGGTCGGCTCCTCCTCCTCTGTGAAAGGCTTTGCGGTGGGGATATTGTCCACATCCTGCGTTGGGGCGGGGGTGTTGGTTGGCGGGAGCGGGGTGTCGGTCGGGATAGGCGTATCAGTCGGCTGCGGCGTGTCAGTCGGCTGCGGAGTGGGGGTGGCTGTCGGCGGCACACAAAGCTCGTCAAAGGTGTAGACGGGTGGCGCTACCCCTTCGGAAGGCGTTCCTTCGCCCCACGCCCACCCTTCAACGTCGCCCGGATGCACCGTATGGCCACTCGCGCCCATCCCCGAATAAATCCATTCGCCATTCTCAAGGTGGCTATATGCCCAGTAGATGCACGGTTCGCCCGCCCGCATCGTACATTGGCAGAAGCACGTCTGGCCCTGCCCACACCCATCCGGGCCTATCTTGCAGACCGCCGCGCCAATACCTGGGTCTATCTCGGTGTGCAGGGGGATATCAGCCGCGCGCAGGACTTCTTCACCCGTCGCCTGGCCATCGTCGCCCAAATCGACGCACGCTTGATAGACCGAACCATCGGAGAATTGGACAACCAAGCCCGCATGATGCGGATAGGGGTCGTTGGCGTGGGCGAGGCGGGGGGCAAGGAGAAGACCTAAGAGAGCAAGTACGATGCTCACTTGCTTGCTCACTCGCCCAATCGTTGCTCTATGCTCTTGAAGGTGATTGCTCATAACAGTAATTGTAGGTTTAGGGTTTTCGGATGATGGGGAGAAAGACTATCCCACCTTCCACACGGGGAGTTGGCGATACGGTTGGTGATAATGTGGGCGTAATCGTGGGCGTGGGCGATGGCATGGGCGATGGCGTGGTGGTCGCGGTTGCGGTCGCGGTCATGGGTACAGTCGCCGTTGCCGTGGGCGTTGGAGAAGCTACGCTACATATCTCCTCAAAGGCCAAGAGCGGCAATGATGTATTGCCCCGCCCCTCCCCCCACATCCACCCCTCGACCGCACCCGCCTGGACGCGGTATGAGCTTGCGCCGATGTTAGAAAATTCCCACGCGCCATCAATCACGTGATAGTAGTTCCAATAGTGGCACGGTTCGCCATATGCGCCGGTGCATTGGCAGAAACACGGCTCGGATGGGAAATCGCACCCATAACTATCGATTTTGCAGACCGTGCTTGTTCCCATCGTTTCGTCTTTCGCCACGACAAGCGGTAGGCCACTACCCTGCAACACCTCCTCGCCCGTCGCGACGCCATCGCTCCCCACATCAACGCACGCCGTGTAGATATCGCTGCTCGCTACCTGGCCAAACTGCACGACAATGCCGACGTGGTGCGGCGATTCGGCCTGCGCCGACGCGGGCAGCAAGAAGGCGGCTATCGCACATAGCGCAAAAATGGTAGCCGACACCCCCACCGCAACCCAAAATCGGTTGCCCATGCGGTTTCGGATGTCGGCTACAGAGAGGTTGTGATGCATAACGGTGAGGTTTTTCTCTCCTACTGACTAATCAGTGGAAGGTAGAGCGTTATGGAATCACTCACAAACACCCCGTATTGCCCATTACGGGTGATTGTTGCACTGAACTGGTTGTTTTGCATATCGGTGGATGACACCTCGCGCCACCCATCTGACCCACTCGTCGTGCGGTCGAGGTACGAAAGCCCCGCCGTCTGCGAGATATAGCCATCAACATCGGCAAACGACGTTGAGAGGCTCATCGCCGGAGAAACAATCGCCGTGCTCTCAGGGATGATATGCCCGTCGCTGTCGGTCAGCTGCAGGATAAAGCCCCCTGCCCACGCCGTCCCGCTGATGGGCGAGGTGGTTGGCGCATCAAGCACCAAGATAGACCCGCCACCAACTGTTATTTCAGTCGTTTCTGCCGTTTCGGCTGCGATATCGGCTTGGGTTGGCGCATCGCCTGTCTCGCCAATCGTGATGGTGCTGCCCTTCAGCCCACCGCGGTCAATCGTGCCGACGAAGCCTCCGCTGCGCTGCACGAATGGGATAGGTGCGCCGTTGAGGGTGGGCGGTGTTTCTCCCGCCGCCAACTCGTAGACTTGCACATCGACGGTATCGGAATATTCGCCTGTCCGCGCCAAGACCGTGACGATCTCTTCCGTGGTGCCCGCCGTCAATGTGGCGGTGGCAATGCCATCCTGATCGCTTGGCGTCCGGTTGCTCAACGTCGCGGTGCCCTCAGACACAGAAAAATTCACATCAACGCCCGTCAATGGGACACCCTCTGCATCTTTGAGCATCGCCTTGATGGTTGTGGTCGTTTTTTGGGTGGTTGCGATGAGGGGATCATCCGCCACCACCTCGAACGACGCGATGGCATCGGTTGAGCCGCTCACCAAGGCAAATCGTCCCCCTTCACAAACCGGCACTTGCAGGGTATTGGCCGTCTGGTTGAGGGTCGATTGCGAGGCGGGGTCACACGTGGTGGTTGCATCGCGCCACTGCGAGGCCTCCTCGTCCCACTGAATGAGCATCAGGCCAGATTCGTTCACGACCGTTGTGTCGTCATACCCGACTTCGACTGTCACCGGCGTGCTGAAGGACAATGACGAATGGTAGGTTTCGCCCTGAGCTGCGCCCATATGGAATGCCAACCGCTCAAATATGACGTTCGTTGGCAGGTTGCCTGACGCGGGGGCAAGGGCGTGCAAGAGCAATGTCGGCTCTGCGACGGCGTCCATCGGCACCGAGGTCATAATGCTAAAGCCGGTCGCTTCCACGGTCTGCGTGGTTTGCACCACATCCGGCTCACGCAGATGCGGGTTGACCCACGTCTGCTCCTCGCTGAGGAAGCCGCGCATACTGCCTTCTGCCGCCATACTCCCCGCCACCTGCACCTCATCGGCATCGAGGTAGGTAGCCTCAAGTTCGTAGATAGCCGTTGGCGCGACAGAGAGCGTTGTCGTGTAGCTGCCCGACGGGGCGCGGTGGAGCGTTTCCGTCACCCACGCGGTCTCTTCGCCCGGGTCGTTGAGGATGTCGCGGATGGGCCGCCACCGCAGTTCGGCCTGGTTATTCTGGTTGATATCGTGGCCAACCGGCACCACGACCACCGCGTCCGTTACGCCTATCTCTTCGCTATCGCTTTGCCACACGCCCCACGGCATCGCCGCCACCGTGCGGTCAGCATCGACACCACGATTGACACTCCGAAACTCGTGGAGGGCTGTATTGGTGATGGGCAAGGGACGGCCAAACAATGCAGGGATTGTCTGTGCTGTAGCAGATGCGTTGTCAGATGGCGACGACCATTGGGTTTGCGTCCATTGGTAGACGAAGGGGCCATCGATCTTCTGGTAGGCCGCCAACGCGCTCAATGGGTCGTGCCCACCCCGCGTCCAGCCCATACTGGTGATATCTTCTCCCGCTGCGGTCAGCGCTTGGATGGCGTATGCCGTACTGTTGGCATTCTGCCACCCGCCCTGGTCATCTTGGGCGTCTTTGAGGTACGCCACCGCCTGCTGTATCGCGTCGTGGTCAGCGGGGACACCCGCCGCCAACAACGCCTGCATCGCTAATGACGTACTATCGACAGTGGGGGCACTCCATTGGGTGTCGTAAGGCCACCCGCCGCCCTCCTGCTGCAGCGAGAGCAGGTTGGAGATGGCGCTTGAGGGCACTATCGTGTCGGTTATATCGGTTATATTCGTCGTATTGGTGATGGGGGCGGCAGCAAGAGCCAACATCGGCAAGGCTTGGTGCCACGTGTTGGTGATCACCCCATACCCGCCGCTGTTGTAGATAGGAGCCTCTCCAATCACCTGCAAGATATCAACGCCACCGAAGTTGCGCGGGTTTTCTCCCGCCGCCGTCACGGCCAAGGCCAGTTTGCCTGCGGCATCGGGGCCTTTTTGTGCATAGTCAGCGGCTTGCGTTTCCAGGTAATCCAACGTTTGTGGGGCATAGACGCTGTTGAGGGTATCGTAGCCCGCCGCACCAAATGCCAACACCGCATCGCACGTTGCGCCGACATCTGGCCCGGAAAAGCCATTCCACGAGCCGTCGTCATTGCGGATCTCTTTGAGCCACGTCAGCGCTCGATTGGCCCGCGCTTGTTGGCCCAACAACCAGATCGGTTGCTCTACCAGACCGAAGATGCCTTCTATCGTGCTGTAGGCATTGGCATATTGCCCCGCCCCAAGCCGACCATCGTCTTGCTGCACGCCCACCAACGCCGTTATCGGGTCGCCACTCGGCAGCCGCCAGCTTTCCGATGGCGTATCATACCCCGCCGCCAGCAGCGCTTGGAGCACCCAGCCCGTCGTGTTGGCGTTGAGGGCAGCGCTATCCCACGCGGGCCGCCACCCGCCATTCAGCTCTTGAGCATTGCGCAGGTAGTCAAGCCCCTTTTGGATGGCCGGATCAGTTGGCGCGACATTGCCGCTCGCCAGCGCCCCCACAATCACAAAGGCGGTGGTGTCGAGGCTGTTTGTCCAACTGCCATCCTCGCCCTGCCCCTGCATCAAGTAGGTGGTTGCCTGCTCTGGGACTTGTTCGCCCGCCGCCGCTAGCCCCATCACTGCCCAAAACTGGTTGATGACGCTCGCTTGGCCCGATGTCGACCCGGCCACCGCCTTCGTGCTATAGGCACCCGTGTCGGCATGATAGACATCCTGTAGCTGTTGAACGAGGTTCATCCCGCCAAAATTCGTTAGGTCTTCGTTTGCGGCTGCCGCCGCCGCCAAGACAATCCCCGCCCGCGAAGGGAAGAGATACGCGCTCGTTGTGCCAGAGGGGCTGTGCGTATAGGTGATCGCGTTGCTGCGGACAAAATCAGCCATCGTGTGCCCCGTGGAAGAGGTCATCCACTCCACCGGATAGCCAGATGCGACCAACGCCATCAGCGTCCGGCTGGTGACATCCATATTCGACTCGTCCGAGAACCACGGAATGCCACCATCATCGCGCTGCGTCGTCTTGATATATATCCACGCTTGCTGAAGCGCTGTGTCTATGTCATCTTGAGTAGCACGAGAGGCGAGGTGAGAGATACCCTCATCGTGCGCATATGTTGATGTTGGCTCCTGCATACCCGCCACTGCCACCATCACCCAGACAAAGGCGGTTGCAGCAACAGCAGCCAAAAGCGACCACGTTCTTCGGTACAATGATCTATGCTCCTTTCAAAACACGATTTCGATTTCTATCTGGAAGTGGAAAAAAGAGGGGAAATAAAAAAACCCGCACCGCGGCGGGAAGAGGCACTATTGCCACTCTCCGCTCGGCCTCTTTGTCCACGAAGTAGGATCACGAGCTTCATAGAGGTGGGTATTCGGGCTTCGTGTCGGCAAACCTCCACGTTACCGTTGCGGGACAGCGCCGGAGTTTCACCGGTCTTCCCCCACATCTGCCCCTTTTGTAAACGTTACAATCCCAGCGGGGCAACTCTATAATCTATTCAGTTTCTCTCTGAAGCAATAGTGTACCAATTGCAGCGGGAAGTTGTCAAGTGTAGATCACATAATACGAGAATATTCTACAATGCCCAACTGCCAATGAGAGCCAATGGAAGCCAATAAGAGCCAGTGCTGCATTGCGGCTCTTGACAATGCTTTGTACACTTTGTATAATAAAAACTGTGCAAAGAGACGGCACATCGTATGGTCATAATTTGGTCATGATTAGGCACGCTCGTCCTCAGATACCGCGGCACAGGTTTCAACAACAAAAAGGTTTGAATTATGATACACGTTGACCGAGAACGATACATTGCGCACGCCACTCCTGAAGAGGTTTTTGCGGTGCTCTCCAACCCTGATGGGCTAAGCGGACTTCTTCCCCGGCTCCGCAAGGCTATCGTCGAGGAGCAGAACGACGACCGCGCTCGGCTCACGCTCTGCATCTCGATTGGCAGTGTCTTTGGGACGGTGTGTTTTGCGGGGAAGCTGGTGTGGGAAGAACCCAACAACATCGCCTTCCAGGTGAGCAACCCGCTCTCTGCCAAGATACAGTGGTCGCTCCAGCCCGACGGGGATGGGACGAAGGTTCGCGTAACGGCAACGTTAGATCTCAAGCCACTCCTTGGGCCAATGATACACTTTGTCCCTACCGACATCGTCCAAGATATGATCGGAAACGAGCTTGCACATGCCCTTCGCGAGCTCGAACGCCGTGTTCAGAAAACATCGCTTTCGTCCTCATCCGAGGTATCGAAAGCACAACGTGCCATCTCAGCGACGTAAATCAACATCTCCCACGTTGTTTTGCCAGTAACGCCCGCCCTTTGCACAGAGAGGGGCGGGTTCTCCATCTCTTTCGCCTTTTCCGCCGCCAAAATGCCTATTTGCATGCGCAGGGGGGAGTTGTGCTATCATAGTCGTCTGAGACTATGTTATTTTTGCGATTATTCAAGCAATAGCAAGGAGCAGAATGATGTTTACTCACGTGGATCACATCGGGCTGGCTGTGCAGAACCTTGATGAGGCCGTGGCTTTTTATGAGCAGTCCTATGGTGTGACCAACTGGCACCGCTCTTCTATGCCGGAGCGGCATATGGAGGTGGCCGCCACGTTCATTGGCGACACGATGATTGAGCTTATTGCGCCGACCTCCGAAGAAGCGGCATTTGCCAAATATCTCAATGAGAAGGGGCCGGGGATGCACCACATCGCCTACCGCGTTGATGATATTGCCGCCTCGTTGGAGCAATTGCAGCAGCAGGGTGTGCGCTTGATAGACGAAACACCGCGCCGCGGCCTGCACGACACCCTTGTGGCGTTTGTTCACCCAAAGAATGCCAATTTGGGGGTGTTGGTTGAGCTTGTGCAGCACATTGATGGCGATGCCGCGGCTCATGGGGCAACCGATGAGCCAGCAAATTGCCCCTAGCGCCGTGAGCTACAGGCCAGCTACAGATAGCTGCGCTTCAAAACGCGGGCCACAAAGCGGCGGAGAGGAGTGCGGATAGTGCGGGCAAGCAGCGCTACCACAAATAGCCCAATCAGGTGGGGGATAGAGCCGCGTGGCTTGACCATCTCCCGCAGTGCTTCGGGGTCAGAGAGAGGCAAGGGAGAGTGGTCAGTCACTCGCACATCAACTGACCCCTGCCACTCGTAGTCCATCCAAAAGAGGTCTGGCATACTGCGCTGGAAGAAATAATAGACGGGGTTATACTCGTAGAGATAATCAAAAAGCTCCCCAAAGGGTTCTGCAGCCTCCTTGGGGTGAAGAAAAATCGTCTTGCCAATACGGTTGACATACCAGCGGTGGAATGACCAGTGGAAGAGCCGTTCGGCAATCTCCGTAGGGCAGCCAATATACCCCGCCCGGCTCACACGGGTCAGTTCGGTGACAAACTGCTGCGGATCATCCATATGCTCAAGGATGTGCGAGCAGATGGAATAGCTGAAAACGCCATCGCGGAAAGGTAAATGATGCGCGTCAGCGACCACCAGGGGGCGATCAATGACAATACCACCGCCGCGTTCGGTGTTATCTTCAATAAACCGATCAACCAAGATGTCGGAACGCGGGTTGGGGTTGTCACCGCTCCCTACCTCTAGGACAAGACCGCTTGCTGGAGGAGTAAACCGTTGTTTCATTTCCTACCCTAATAGTGACCCATTACTGAACCTATCTTGCCTCTCTGGCCCTCTCACCTCTCTGGCGCTCTCTACGCTCCAAGATCATCCCCGCTCAAGCTATCGCGGATGATTTCCTTATTCTCAAGCGCCAGCCCTGTCCCGATGGCAACGCAGTGCGCAGGTTGGTCGGCGATGTAGCACGGCACACCAGTCACCTCGGTGAGCAGCTCGTTGATGCGGCGTAACATCGATCCACCGCCGGTCATCACCATCCCCTTGTCGATGATATCACTCGATAGCTCTGGTGGCGTATCGGCCAAGACTGACCGCACCGCATTGATAATCGCCTCCAATGGCTCTTGCATCGATTCGGTGATTTCGGTCGAATCGACCTCGACCGTACGCGGCAATCCGGCGACTTGGTCGCGACCGCGCACCTGCATCGTGAGAGGATGCTCCAGCGGCAATGCCGAACCAATCTCAATCTTGATACTTTCGGCTGTGCGCTCGCCCACTGCGATGTTATATTTGCGCTTGATGTAGGTCGCGATGGCTTCGTCAAACTTATTCCCGCCCACGCGCACCGATGTGCTCACCACGATGTCGTTGAGCGAGACGACAGCCACCTCCGTCGTCCCCCCACCAATGTCCACAATCAAGTTCCCCGATGGCTGATACACCGGAATATTTGCGCCAATCGCTGCAGCAAGCGGTTCGCGGATGAGCCACGCCCGTCGAGCGCCCGCAGCAATCGCTGCATCGCGTACGGCTCGCATCTCTACGCTGGTCACGCCTGCGGGGATACAAATCATCACTTCGGGCTTGTTGATGCGAAAGCGCCCACACGCCCGGCCGATAAAATGCTTCAGCATCGCTTCGGTGACCACATAGTCGGCAATCACGCCGTTGCGCAGAGGGCGGACAACTTCAATACTGCCGGGCTCGCGCCCCAACATCGCCAATGCATCGGCCCCCACCGCACGCACACGGCTGTCGCGGGTTGAGAGCGCCACCACTGACGGCTCAGTGATCACAATGCCTTTTCCGCGAACGTACACAAGTACATTCGCTGTGCCAAGATCAATGCCAATCTGTCGTGCCATAGGAATAACGGAGCAGGAACCTTGTCATACGTTGTTTGGAGAGGGAAAGAAAACGTGCTACCAGCAGGTGGCAACATCCGGTATTTGCCCAAGCGGTGCTCACGGTGCAAATGAGACGTTGGCCTACTGATAGCATGCCGAGTTGAACAGGTTTGTTGATTAATCTCGATGAAACTTGCGGCGCATTTGAGCCACTTGCAAGCGAACTAACGCACGACGCAATTGGGCTTCGGCTATCGCCATATCCTGGTCGCTTTTGCGTTGTTCGAGCATTTCCTGGGCTTTTTTGCGTGCCCGTTCTGCTCGCGCCTCATCAATCTCATCTGCGCGTTCGACGGTATCGGCAAGAATGATCACGCGGTCGGGGAGGACTTCCATAAACCCGCCCGACAAGGCATATTCAGTGCGTTGACCATTCTTAATAATATCAAGCTGACCGACATCAAGAACGGAAAGCAGCGGTGAGTGGCGGGGCAAAATCCCAATGCGCCCATCACGGGTGGGGACGCTCAGTTGGTCGGCCTCGCCGGTGTGCACCGTCCGTTCGGCAGTCACAATTTCAAGTTGGATTGGCATGTTCTCAATCCTTCTTATTTCTGACTGGTTTCGTAGGCGCTGATCACTTCGTCAAGTGTCCCTTGCAAGAAGAAATATTGCTCAGGGATGTGATCGCCTTCGCCGTCCAGGAGGCGCGCAAAGCTCTTGACCGTCTCCGCAACCGGAACATACTTGCCGGGGCGGCCAGTAAACTGCTCCGCGACGGTAAACGGCTGGCTGAAGAACCGCTCCAGCTTACGGGCGCGTTGCACCGTGAGTTTGTCCTCATCGCTCAATTCCTCAATACCGAGAATGGCGATAATGTCTTGGAGGTCTTTGTAGCGCTGCAGCGTTCGCTTGACTTCTTGTGCCACGCGGTAGTGCTCTGGCCCAACGACATTGGGGTCGAGAATACGGCTGTTTGAGGTCAGCGGATCGACGGCAGGGTAAATCCCTTTCTCCGCAATACTCCGCTCCAGGGCGATGGTAGCGTCAAGGTGGGCGAAGGTGGTGGCCGGAGCTGGGTCGGTGTAGTCGTCGGCGGGCACGTAGACGGCCTGCATCGACGTAATAGACCCCTTCTTGGTCGTCGTAATGCGCTCTTGCAGCTCACCCATCTCGGTGGTGAGCGTCGGCTGGTAACCTACCTGCGACGGCATACGCCCAAGCAACGAGGATACCTCGGAACCGGCCTGCACAAACCGGAAGATATTATCAACAAACAAGAGCACGTCGCGGCCTTGATCGCGGAAGTATTCTGCCATTGTCAGTGCGGTTAGCGCGACGCGGAGACGTGCCCCGGGTGGCTCATTCATCTGGCCGAAGACCATCACGGTCTTGTCAAACACCGTGGTGTTCTCGTCGATTCGTGAGTCCATCATTTCGTGGATGAGGTCGTTACCCTCACGAGAGCGCTCCCCAACGCCTGCAAAGACAGAGAAACCAGATTGCTCCTTCGCGATGTTGGCGATGAGTTCCTGAATAATAACGGTCTTCCCCACACCAGCGCCGCCGAAAATACCCGTCTTCCCACCGCGGGTAAAGGGGGCAATGAGGTCGACAACCTTGATACCCGTCTCAAAGATTTGTGCTTGGGTATCTTGCTCCTCGAAAGAGGGCGGTTGGGAGTGGATGGAGCGACGCTCGCCACCAGATATCTCACCCGCCTCGTCAATCGGGGCACCCGTCACGTTGAACACGCGACCGAGGGTCGTCTCGCCGACGGGGACGGAAATGGGTTCACCAGTGTCTACGACGCGGATACCACGTCGGATGCCGTCGGTGGTGCTCATCGCCACCGCCTTGACCTCACCATTGCCCAGGTGTTGCTGTACTTCGCAGACAAGGCGGCCCCCATTGTCGAGTGGTACCTCGATAGCGTTGTAGATATCGGGCACCTGGTCGACGGGAAACTTCGCATTAACAACAACACCAATAATCTCGCTGATCTCGCCCGTTGCTCCTGCCATGAGTTTCTTACTACTTTCTAGGTCTTCAACATATGTGTACAAGTACTCATATGCTCACGTCCGATATTCCTGTAGGTTACCAGCAGAGAAGGAAGCAATTAGCCATCCAATGCCATTGAGCCAGTGGCAATCTCACTGACCTCATTGGTGATGCTTGCCTGTCGGGCCTTGTTGTAGGTAAGCGTGAGGTCGCGCACCAGGTCGTTGGCGTTGTTGGTTGCGTTCTGCATCGCAACCATCCGTGCACTGTGCTCGCTGGCGATATTTTCTAAGATAGCTTGGTAGATCTGTGCTTCGACATAGCGTGGCAACAAGTCGTGCAAGACTTCCTCTTCGCTCGGCTCATAGGTATAGTCGACCCGTGGCGAAGAATCGGCCTCGTCGACCGTTGGCAATTCAACAGGAATCAAACGTTGAAGAGTCGCCCGCTGATTGAGGGTATTGATAAACTTGCTATAGATAACGTGGACTTCGTCATACCGCTCCTCGCGGTAGCCGCGGATGACGTTGGTCGCGACTCCTAGGGTATCAACCAGTTGAGGCGAATCGCCCAAATGGGTAATCTCAGACCCAACATACCCATAATTGCGTCTGATAAAATCAAGCCCCCGTTTGCCAATCGCGTGGCACTCAACGGTACGGCCTTGCTTGCGTTGCTCTAAGATAAATCGCGCAGCGGGGCGCAAAACGTTGCCGATCAAGCTCCCACACAACCCTCGGTCGGGTGTGACGACAACCAGAGCGACGTTGCGTACCTCATCGCGTGGTTCGAGCAAGGTGCCACGTCGGGCATCGCCAACCATGCGTACCGAAAGCTCGCCCATGACGCGAACCAACCGCTCCATATAGGGGCGTGTTGAGAGCACATTGCGTTGGGCGCGGCGCATCTTGGACGCAGACACCATCTCCATAGCGCGGGTGATTTTGGCAACGTTTTTGGCGGAACGAATGCGACCCCGAATTTCACGGGTATTTGCCATAGAACTAGGCGCATCGGGCTGCTCGGGGCAGGGAGCGCCGTTCCTCCTTTCTCAGCATACATCCAGGCTTGAAACACGTGCTGCGAACAATCTGCGAATAATGCTCAAAATGCTCAATCAGCTTCATAAGCGGGATGGTCAAAGCAAACCGTCTGCGCACGAGCAGACGGCTCTCCCAACGCGCCCGCCAATCGCGCTGCGTTACCATAGCTGTTGGAGGGCGTGTTCGTGGGATACCAGGTCGGAAGCAGTAAACAAGACAAACCGTACGAGCGTGATATCAGGATGGTGCTGAAGATAGGCAAGGACGGTTTGCAGGGCGACGGTCGCTGCCTCAGCTACCGGGTAGCCGTAGGCCCCTGTGCTGATGGCAGGAAACGCCATGCGTTGTACCCCATGATGAGACGCGATCTCCAAGCAGTGAAGATAGGCACTCGCAAGCAAGATTGGCGCTCTGGTCGGGTGGTCGTGATAGATAGGCCCAACGGCGTGTATCACCCACTCGGCAGGCAACGCCCCAGCAGAGGTGATACGGGCTTCGCCGACCGGACACCCACCAATGCGGCGACATTCCTCGAAAAGAGACGGCCCGCCAGCGCGGTGGATCGCTCCATCAACGCCGCCTCCGCCACGAAGCCCGGGGTTGGCGGCGTTGACAATCGCATCAACGTGTTGTTGGGTGATATCTCCCTGCACGAGTTCGAGCAGGGAATGGCCTATCTGCACCTGCACGTGTTCGCCCCCATCGCGAGAACTATTCGCTATCGCTATAATTGCTCGTCTGCTTAAATTCCTTGATAGCGTCTTCCATAGCGCTCTTCACCTCTGGAGACGGGAATTTCTTGTCGAGCCGGTTGTCGTAGATCGCCTGGCGAACTTCGGGCTTGACCGTGCGCAAGAACTGCAGGAAGTCGGTTCGCCACTGCCCAATGCGCCCCACTGGAATATCATCCAAGAAGCCGTTGGTGGCAGAGTAGATCAGAATGACTTGATCCTCCACGTCGTACGGCTGATATTGGGGCTGCTTGAGGATCTCACGCAAGCGATAGCCGCGCTCGATCTGCCCTTTGGTAGAGGCGTCGAGGTCGCTGGCAAACTGAGCAAATGCTTCTAGCTCACGGAACTGTGCCAGCTCAAGACGCAGCCGACCAGAGACCGACCGCATCGCACGGGTTTGTGCCGAACCACCCACACGGCTCACACTAATACCGACGTTGAGCGCTGGGCGCTGGCCCGCGTTGAAGAGGTCGGATTCTAGGTAGATTTGGCCGTCGGTAATGGAAATAACGTTGGTAGGCACGAAGGCCGACACGTCGTTGGCTTGCGTCTCAATCACGGGCAACGCCGTCAGTGAGCCGCCACCACATTCCTCATTGAGACGAGCAGCACGCTCAAGCAGGCGGGAGTGGAGGTAGAAGACATCACCAGGGTAGGCTTCGCGGCCAGGAGGACGCCGGAGCAACAGCGACATCTGCCGATAGGCGATGGCGTGCTTGGAAAGGTCGTCGTAGACGATGAGCGCGTCGCGGACTTGGTTGCCATCAATCTCGACGCCATTTTCCATCACCTCTTCGCCCATCGCACAGCCAGCATAGGGAGCAATAAATTGCAGCGCAGCCGACTCGGAGGCAGAAGCAGAGACAACAATGGTGTGCTCAAGCGCACCATGCTTTTCGAGGGTGGCAACGATCTGAGCAACCTGCGAACGGCGTTGCCCAATCGCGACATAAATACAAACAATATCTTTTTGCTTTTTGTTCTGGTTGATGATCGTATCGATGGCGACGGCCGTTTTGCCAGTCTGGCGGTCGCCGATGATCAACTCACGCTGGCCCCGTCCGATGGGGATCATCGAGTCGATGGCGACGATACCCGTCTGCACCGGCGTATCGACCGACTTACGGGTGATAACGCCATGTGCGATACGCTCAACCGGGCGCTCTTTGGTGGCCCCAATCGGCCCCTTGCCGTCAATCGGCTGACCAAGTGGGTTGACCACGCGGCCAATAAGCTCTTTGCCAACCGGCACCGAAATGACCTGGCCGGTTGAATTGACTTGGTCGCCCTCTTCGATGGTGAGATAATCGCCTACGACCACCACGCCGACGCTGTCTTTGTTGAGGTTGAGGGCGATACCGTAAATGGGCTCGGGGCGGCCGGGCTTGATGGGAAACTCCACCAACTCCGACGCCACTACTTTTTCAAGCCCGCTGACACGGGCAACGCCATCGCCGATGGCAATCACGGTACCAACGTGAACTTGGCGTGGACGCATCTCCACCCCACCCGTGATACCTTCCCGAAGACGTGAGATAAGATCTGTAGTTACCGTGGTCATGCAAAAAAACCTCCGTAGCCACTCATGCGCTATCCGCTGGTTGGGTCGTTGGCCGCCACCCGGCACCGTGCGCCGATGGGCAGCCTACTGAAAAAGAGCGGGACAGGGTTGCCCCCACCACGAGGAGACCCGCCCGCTTCATGTGGCATGGTTTCTCAAATCGTTAGCATATTGCGTCGAATAGCCCCCAGACGCGAACGCAGGCTGTTGTCGAGGACTTGATCGCCCACACGGATGACCAGCCCGCCAAGCAGTGATTCATCGACCACATACTCAATATCAAGGGCCTCACCATACCGCTCTTGGAGATCTTTGGTAATGCGTTCTCGTTGACGGGCTTGCAGGTTGATGGCACTGGTGACAACCGCTTTTTGCGTTTCGACGCCACGCTTACTGTAGCTTTCGAAGGCCTGCATGATTTCGCCGATATGGTCGAGCTGGCCCTCGTTTGCCAGTGACAGCAGGAAGTTTCGCACTGGTGGCAAGGCATCTGGTGGTAGAGCTGCCTCAACACGTTGCTGGAGATCCATATCCTGGTCACTTTGGCCCATCAAATTTTTCGACGCAGCACGCAGTTGGTCAAGCGCCGTACCAACCAACGCCTCAAAGAGAACATGTGCGATGTCTTGAGCTGTACTGGAAGTATTCACCTGTCCATCACCTCGAATTCGTGGTTCAGAGTGTGTGTCCACAAAAGTAGTCTACCCCCCAAAAGACAGCCAACGACCACGGTTGTGGTGGGCCGGGTGGAGGGATAGACCACTTCGGGACTCCCCACCTATCGGTTAGTTATTCTTGGCAAGCTCAGCAAGCGATTCTTCGATCAGCTTGTTGTGTGTCTTTGCAGAGACTTCTGCTTGCAAGACGCGGCTTGCGGTTTCGGCCACCAGCTCGGCGAGCTGATCCTTGACCTCGCCAATCAACTGGTCGCGCTCGCGTTGCGCTTGTTCGCGGGCCTCGGCGCGAATGCGCTCGGCTTCTTGGCGGGCCTCAGCAACGATCTCCGATTCTTGCACCTTCGCTCGGTCTTGAGCTTGTGCCAAGATCTTTGCTCCTTCCTGGCGCGCCTTGCCGATTTCTGCCTCATAGTCACGTTTGGCGTTGGCCAATTGCTCTTTGACTTGGTCGGCGTCCTTTATGCTTTGCTCAATGCGCTCAGTTCGCTTTTGCAACATCCCAAGCACACGCTTGTAGAGCAGCATATGAAGGATCACCACCATCACGACAAAGTTGATGGCTTGTGATATGAGGAGCGTAAAATTGATACCCAGAGCTTCCATGAGCCAATCCCCTCTACCAAATGGTTACCGAACCTACAATACCCCGAAGCCGATCAAGAACGAAATGACCAGACCGAAGATGGCGAGTGCCTCAGTAAATGCAATACCGAGGAACATGTAGGTGACGACCGTTCCTTGGATCTCTGGATTCCGACCAATAGCCTGCAGTGCACCTGAAACAATAACGCCAATCCCAACACCTGGCCCAATAGCCGCGAGGCCGATAGCAAGTGCCGTTGCGATGAGGCGAAGCCCCTCTGTGTCCATGTGTTTGTGTCCCTTCTACCTTATTTGTGTTCGCTGTCACGAAAAACACAAACGATTCCGAAACGTCTCATACCGTTGAAACCTGACAGAAATGATCGTCATATACCGCACGCTCTCAAGAGCAGCGGCTTGTCCCTTGGCGCGACGGCAGAGCCGTCTCCGAGACAATAGGCGGTATGACAGCAGCCCTGGAGCGGTTTCCTCCACTGCCACTGAAGTAGTGGCGTGGCTTCCACCGCGTAAGATTCGGTGAAGATAGTTTCAGGTGTACCCCTGTTTGTGCAGCAAGCCGCACCGGACGAACTACCGCGCCCGCTCCCCACACCAAAGGGGAAGGGATGCCGTTCAAATAGGATCCCGTCTTAGGCATGTGCGTCGTGAGCAGCCCCATCGCCATGGTCGTCATGGCCGTGGCCATCGCCGTGTGGCGTAACGGCAACTGCGATAAATGCCATCGTCAGCATTGCAAACACGAACGCTTGGATAAACCCAACAAACACTTCGAAGCCGTAGAACGGAAGTGGCAGCGTCAGCGGCACGAGGAAGGCCATTACCACCAACACGACCTCACCGGCGAAGATATTGCCAAAGAGACGGAAGGAGAACGCAAGAATACGTGCAAACTCACTGATAAGCTCAAGCAGCCCAACCACAAAGCCCATCGCCCCCTCGCGGGTATTGACGAACTTTCGGAAGTATTCTTTGCCAAAGGCATCGTAGCCGAGATATTCGATGTAGAAGAAGGCCAGCAGTGCCAACGCAAAGGTAAAGTTCAGGTCAGCGCTTGGCGAGCGGAACAAGGGAACTAAGACTTTCCCTTCGCCACACCAGTTGGGCCCGGAGTGCTCTCCCTCTTCGGTCGCTGCCAACGGTTGCTCACCACCCAGCATATCGACCGGGCCGGTGGATGCAATCTGTAGCTGTATTGCCCCATGATGGCCGCCTTCAGCCTCTTTGCAGACGCCAAGGGAACCCACACCCGGGATCAAGCCAAGCCAGTTGGAAACCAATACAAAGAGGAAAATCGTTGCGACAACGGGGAATACGCGAGGAACGTAGTCGCGATTGACTTGTTGAAACACTTTGTAGAGTGCCTCAATCACAATCTCCATGATGTTTTGCAGCCCACGCGGTACTATATTCATCCTGGCCGTTGTGAGGACTGCAAGCACAATTAGCACGATATCCACAATAAACGTCACCAACAGTGCATTGGTGAACGGGATGCCAAGGGGAAGATAAAAGAGCGTTTCTGCCTTTACTTCCACGTGTGGCTGACTCATTGGGATAAACAAGCTGAGCAGCGTCACCACCACGGTACCGATAATGATATTCCGTACCTTGGGTGACATGTTTTGAATCATGCTGCGTAATTTCGACACGTGTCTACCTACCACCTTTCTTGTGAACTGTACCCAAAGGTATGTATGTGCTCAATTCCTGCTCCTGCACCACAACTGGGTGCTTATCCAACGGTGGTTCCACTTCTGTTACAGGTGGAGGACGTGCCCAATGGCTCCTCCCGCCCGTTCAGCCACCCGTTCGATAGCTGTGTTATTACCGGAGCGGCCACAGGAACTCACCTTGTCGTAGTTCGGAGAAGGAAGTGCCCCGTCACATAGGTGTCTATCTTGCTCAAGGCAAGACGATAGAGGGCAACAGCGCGCCATGCCCCCCGTTCGGAGGGAAGTAAGGTGGTGCCTTGGCATATTTGGCACGTTCGCCCCAACCCTATCCTGGGTGTTGCGAAGTTGCAACACACGAAAAAAAAACTCCGGTTGCAGTCTTCGTTTGTTCCATTGACTTTCAAACAACTTGTACATTTTTGACGCCGTTGAGTATAGCATAGCTATCCACAAAGCGCAAATAAAAGGCTGAAACAAAGCCATCGGAGAAAATCGGGAGGACAACCGAAGATAACCATGGGGGAAACAAAGTGTATAATATGTCTTCGCAAAGACGAATAGTTTGTGCTTCTTCTCACAAAGAAATCACCCCTCAGCGCTCGCAGAAAGGTGCGTTGTCTATGCGAAATATGCACAAAAAGGGCGCAAGAACCCACGAAACTCGTGAGTAAAAGAATGCACCCGTTGTTGAGATGAATGAGATATTTGAGATGTCTATTTTTTGGTCAGACGATGTTCATCTGGATCGTTGTCTGGATGATTGGCTGGATGATTGGCTGGATGATCGTCTGATTGTATTATCGCGTTAAGGCATGTTGTAATTCCCGGATGGTTCGCTTTGTATTGACCCACACCGCGCCTATCTTCGAGTTGGCAATCTTCTTGTTGAAGATCAGTACCAAGAGATAGCTCTGTGCGACATCAAAACAATAGAGGTCGTAATTAAGCCCTTCGTGGATATACAGGGTGGTTGCGTCTTCCTCGCCCAATTGACGCGACACCTCGCCCGAGGTGGCAAAGCTGGTAGAAAGCAGTGGGAGCAAGATCATCACGGGCAATTTGTCCGTGGTTCCCACCTCGACCAGCACCATGCCGGCGCGGTCGGTCAGCAACACACATTGTGGGCCAAGCTCTTGCGAGAGCTGGCTCATGATGGTACGAATGGGGTTGAGGTTGTCGCTGTCGAGCACCAGTGTGCCGCCTGGGCGACGCTGTCTCCAGTGATACTCTTCATCTTCCTCGTGCGGTTGTTGGGCCGCGGGTTTTTCGCTGTGTGATGCACGATGTTCGGCGGCGATGGCGCGGGTACGTGCGGCCAATCCGCCGGTTCCTCGTAGCCGACGGGTGCGCACCGATTTGCGTTCGGGGGCAGCCGAAGACGGCTTGGGTTCGGGTTCAGGATCGGGTGGCGGAGCAGGCTCAGGGTCGGGCTTGGCTTCCACCGAGGCGGCGGGTGGGTCGGAGGATGCCGGTTCGGCTGTGTCCTCATCCTCATCGTCGTCTTCCTCTGCTTGAGCAGCTGCTTCTTCTGCCGCCTGCGATGCGGCTGCTTCGATTGCCCCTTTGAGATGTTCAAACGACCACTCGCCATGCAAGAACTGGGCGACGCCGAGTGACTTGGCTTCCTCTGCGCTTTGGGTATCTTCTGTGTTGCTACAGAGCACCAAGCGAGTGGGGACATCGAAATTGGGCAAGATTTCTGCCATTTCGATCCCACTCATTTCCGGTACATTCACATCGGCGACAATGACATCGGGCGGTTGAGAACGTACCTCCCACAGGGCTTCGTTGGGCGATTCGATCAACTTTACTTCAAACGTATCTCCGAGTTGCTCGGGCAGGGCACGTAACGCCTCATTGTCTCCGGCAACTACCACGATTTGGTACGTCATCGCCTTCTCTCACCTTTTGCGTCTATACCATGCAAACCAATGCATTCCAAACAGTCCAGCGCCACCCAGGTGGTGTTCGCGTGTGTGCGAGATTCAACGACATCAGGATAGCGTTTCAGAAACATAGCAAATCTCGGTTCCGTTTCTGCGACACGTGACTCTGCCCCTTGTAGATGTGTCATATACCGCACGCTCTAAAGAGCGGCGGCTTGTCCCTGGCGCGACGGCAGAGCCGTCTCCGAGACAATTGGAGCGGTTTCCTCCACTGCCACTGAAGTGGCGTGGCTTCCACCGCGTAATATTCGGTGACCCGTAGGCGTTGTCGAATTCTGCCCCCCATGTAGATTGTCGGAGGTTGTGCAGTCTGCAAACGCAACGAGTATTATAGCACAGGGATGGCATTTTGGGCTACCACCAATGTGAGGATAACCGATCATTGATAATCGTCGTATGGTTGTCGTATGATGGCTGTCGTATGACAGTGTGCCATATAAAAAAAAGACGTTGTTGCCCCTGCTCCTGTTGCAACGGGGGCTTAAGACAAGACTTCGACGGCGCTCTGCGGCAGAAGCAACGATTGATTAGCCTGATTAGCCTGATTAGCTCGGCCAATTTGACCAGCTTGGCTCGTATCAAACCCTGCCATGGCTTCCGTCACGACCTCAACTGCAGGGGTACGAATACCAGTCGTAATGCGAATGGGAGTGGAAAAGACCCGACGTACCGTGGCGACCGCTCCAAGATGCGCCGCATCCAAGAGCCGCACGGTCGATCCGGGTTGGATCTGTGGTTTGGGGAGTTCGTCGTCTTCCTGGTCGCCGCGGGAAATTGCCACCACAAGCCGCGGACGAGAAAGCTCCTTGCGTAAAATAGTAGACCCTTCGATGAGGGCTTCTTGCTGGTTGCGAGAACTCAGCAAATCGAAGATGGGGGTAGACATTGGGTGTACCCCAAACCCCTCTGTCACAAGCAGCGTGAGGCCTAGATCTGGTAGCCGATGGGGAGAAGGGAATTGCCAACTTGTCCCCTCGAGCTTCCACGACGATCTCGTTGCCCACCCAACAAATGCGCGAAATTCTTGTTCGTCTATCCCTCCGACGACAATCCCCCGTACTTGCGCTTTGACCGCACGCTTGAGCGCTGCCGCCGTGATGCTCCCTCCTCCAATCAGGATGGCATATGCATTGCGGGCGCTGATCATGTCGTGCGTAATAACTTCATCGGGGTCGGTGGCAATCAATTGGAGCACCCCACTTCGTTCCTCCCCAATGCCAAATGCGCCATAGATCAAGTCGGCGGGCGTCTCAATGATCACCCCACGGTGGGGGTAGACGTGCATCACGACACCACGAACATTGGCAAAGAGGGTGTGCTCAATTGGGTCGGGGGAGAGGGTGATATAGCCGGTCTCACTATCAAGCGCGCCTATCACGCCACCGGTGGGAGCAAGACAACGACGGCCTCCAAAGGGGCCTACCTGCGCAATGATCTCATGTTTCTCTACACTCTCGCCTGCTCTGCATAACATCGCCCGCTCAACTTGGGAAGGGGGAATGGCGAGGGCTTGGGCAACATTGATAACTTGCGTAGGTGCCGGGAGATAGGCACGCGCAACAACATCCTCTGACTCCACTCTACTTCCCTCTCGTACCACCACTTCACCCGGGTGTGGCAAAAGCCGCTGTATCTGTGCCATCGAACCTGAAACGATTGGAGGGGTTCCTTCGGGAATGTAGAGCGACATGCGCGCGTATTACCTTCTAGGTATTCAACCGTGTGTACTACCTAGCTGTCATATACCGCACGCTCTCAAGAGCGGCGGCTTGTCCCTGGCGCGACGTCAGAGCCGTCTCCGAGACAATAGGCGGTATGACAGCAGCCCTGGAGCGGTTTCCTCCACTGCCACTGAAGTGGCATGGCTTCCACCGCGTAAGATTCGGTGAGGAGTGGGGATGCGCCCATGCTATCCACCACCTCCGTGCCTAGACAACGCACAAGTGGTGCGCCTAGTCTGTATTATAGCACAACCCCCGTCGTTTTAGCCATAGGCTGCCCCACAATTCCTGCGTGTCTTTCAAGAAACGCCATACTGCTCTTGCCACCTTTCTCCTGCCCCCCCAATCTCTCCCATCCGCTTCAGCAGGAACGAGTCGGTACGAGCATCTCACGGAGGAGGGGGATCGGTGGCGATCCATAGCCGATATACTTATCGTGGAAGGTCTTGAGCGAGAAATTGTCGCCTTGGGCCTGTTTATACTCTTCCCGCAACTGCAACAGCAAAATCTTACCGAGCGTATAGTTGATGTAGCCGGTATCGTGTGTACCGCGGCGGGCTTCGTTGCGGGCGGTCACCTCATCCATATACCCGTTTTCCATAAAGAAGCGGGTGGCCTCTTGGAGCGTCATTCCTTGCGTGTGCATCTTGATTCCGCACACAAAACGGCAATTTCGCACCAGCGCCTCGCTCAACTGCGCCATCTGCAAACGCAAATCACCTCTGCCATAGCCCTCCTCAAGCATCATCTGCTCCACATAGTGTGCCCAGCTCTCAAAGTGGGAGTAGGAGCGAAACACTTTTGCAAGATGCGTTGGCGCATTGCGCGTGTTGTTGAAGTGGACAAAATGGCCGGGGAAAGCTTCGTGCACGGAAACAGAGGTAAGCGTCGCTGTATCGAACTTGGTGAGCCACCCTTGCACCTCTTCCGGCGACCAATTCGGATCTGGTAGCGTCACGTAGTAAAATGAGTCAGTCGCCACCTGCTCAAAAGGCCCGGCTGTGTCCATCATCGCAAACGCCCAGCGCGCAAATGGTGGAGTTTCTTCCACGCGGCACACGACATTGCCGTTCATCGTCACCAGGTCGCGGCTCTTGACGAAATCTTTGAGATCATTGAGCAGACTGCGGGTGCTGCTGAGGAGAAGCTCTTGCGGCGGGTGATTGCTGCCGAGTCGCTTCATGTGCTCCTGCACCGATAGCGATGGGTCGATTTGGGCCGCCACGCGGGCAATCGCGGCTTGGTTGTTGGCCAAATCGCGCTCGCCCAAGGCCAGCAGTTCATCCAGGGAGAGGTTGATAAGCTCGTTGTAGCGGAGCATGTTGAGGAAATGCTCTGTGCCGATGGCAAAGGACTCCTGTGCGTTGGGGAGGAGGTCATGTTGCAAGAAGGCGAGGAAGTCGCGGATGGCGGTAGTCGCTGCATCGCGCGCGCGCCAGAGCTTACCAATGATTGCGGGGGGAAGACTGCTCTTGCCAAACGCCTCATCCAGGCTGGTGGTGAGGAAGGTTATCATGCCTTCGTAGATCGGAATCGATTCTTCGATTAAGATACGAGGGACAGCACCGCGAGAGAGATGTATCCGAGCGGCGTCCATGTGCCGCGGTATGTGGCCCAGATAGGCCGCCAACGATTGGGCGCGCTCTTCAAGGGGAGCATAGTCGCGCTTGACGTAGTCGTCTATCGTCTCGTCGACGTAGAAGATCGGGTTGCGTTCGTGGTCGCGCAGGGTTGTCCACTGCCACCATTCGGCGTTGATCTGCCAGCGCAGTAGTTGATAATCGAACCACTCCAGTCGGCCAAGGTGTGTGGGGTCGATTTTGGCCAGCCACTCTTGGTAGTGATGGAGGGTGTACACCCAGTGCTCAACGGATTGAGGAGAGAGATCTGTCATCCGCCCATCATATTCATGCAAGCCAAGCAAGCGGGCGTGGCTTGGGTAGAAATCAAAGTAGTGTTGCAAAAAGTCGTCGGCAAGCAATGCAAGATGATGTGCATTCGTATCAGCCATTGTGTATCTCCTTGAATGACCAACCACAAAGAACAGTGAAGTGACAAATAAAACGGCACTTTGGCTCATTCTGTGTTATTGGCCATTTTGAGTATCCCTATTATAATACACTGAGATCCCTATCCGAAATGTGAGAGAAGCATGATATCGGTTGTCATGAATTTGTAATCTTTTACTCTACGGTGAACTCTATGTCTCATACAGTATGTGTGTATTGCGGGTCACGAATAGGAACCGATCCTGCTGATGAGCAGGCAGCCTACGATCTAGGCCAAGCGTTGGCAAATCACCAGTTTTCGTTGGTCTATGGGGGAGGCAGTGTCGGGCTTATGGGTATCCTGGCACGCAGTATGCTCCACCACGGCGGTCGCGTCATCGGGATTATCCCGCATGCGCTGAAAGAGCGGGAAATTGGGCTGGAAGATGCCCATGAACTCATTGTGACCCAAACCATGCGTGAACGCAAGGGGTTGATGGACAAACGCTCCGATGCGTTTATGGTGTTGCCGGGCGGGTTTGGCACTCTGGAGGAGATGATGGAAACGCTCACTCTCCGCCAGCTTGGCTACCACAACAAGCCGGTGGTCATCGTCAATCTGCACGGCTATTATGACCCACTGATCGACTTTTTCCAACACACCGTCACCCAAGGCTATATGCCGTCCGACCACGTGACACTCTTTCAGGTGGCGACGAGTGTTGAGGAGGCGGTGGCGCTGCTCTCCCAAGAGCTGACCGCGCAGCAAACCAACCACCACACCGTGCCGCCCCAGGCGGTGCCACCCCATCCATAGACAACGCGGTAGCTGTTTGCCCCTATAATAGCAAGAGGTTGAGGGAATGGAGAGACCGTTCTCATATTTGAAAGAAGGTACAGGAAGGTAGCAGCATTTATGGCAGAAATTACCCCACCGGTTCGTGTTCGCTTTGCACCAAGTCCAACCGGTTTTTTGCATATTGGCGGGGTACGCACAGCACTTTTCAACTGGCTGTTTGCGCGTCACTATGGCGGTGAGTTTATCTTACGCATCGAAGATACCGACGAAAAGCGCTATGTGCATGGTGCTGCGCGCGACATGATGGACTCCCTGCGCTGGGTTGGGATCGATTGGGATGAAGGCCCAGAGATCGGCGGCCCTCACACCCCCTACGTTCAGTCGGAGCGCAATGAGCTTGGCATCTACCGCGACCATGTGCAGCGGCTGTTGGACGATGGCAAAGCGTACAAGTCGTTTGTCACACCCGAAGAGCTCGACAAGATGCGCGAAGAAGCCAAAGCACGCGGCTTGAAGAGTTTCCGCTTCCGCGGGCCAGAGCGCGATTGGACACCAGAGCAGGTGGCAGAGGCGGAGGCGGCTGGCAAACCCTATACCATCCGGCTCAAGGTGCCGCTTACTGGCACGACCACCTTTTGCGACCTGATCCGCGGCGGGCAATGCATCACGGTGCAAAATTCAGAACTCTACGACATCGTGCTGCTCAAATCGACCGGCATGCCGGTTTACCACCTTGCCCACATCGTTGATGACCACATGATGAACATTACGCACGTGATTCGTGGCGAGGAGTGGGTGCCGAGTATGCCCTACCACATCTTGCTCTACGAAGCGCTTGGGTGGGAGCCGCCGGTCTTTGCCCATGTCCCCGATATTTTGCGCCAAAATGGAAATGGCAAGCTCTCCAAACGCAAGGATGATGTGACAACCAACCGATTTTGGGAGTTTGGCTATCTTCCCGAAGCGATGTTCAACTACCTCGCCTTGCAGGGGTGGAGTTACGACGACCACACCGAGATTATGACTCAGGAAGAGATTGTGCACCGCTTTACAATAGACCGCGTGCACGCTTCGCCCGCCCGGTGGAACCCTGAAAAGCTCAAGGATATGAACGGGATCTACATTCGGAACCGTTCGGCAAAGGATATCGGAGAGCATATCCTCCACTATCTGAGCGGGGCCGGATTGATTAGCGAACATCCGACAGAAGAAGAGCATCGCTATGTGTGCAATGTGCTGATGCCGCTCATCCACGAGCGGATAGAGGTGCTCAGCGAAGCACCAGAGTTGCTCGACTTCTTCTTCCAAGACGTGAGCTACCCCAACCCCGCCTCGCTGATACCGAAGAAGATGGATCGAGAGAAGACGCTCAATGCGCTTCAGGCCGCCCACGAACACCTTCAACCCGTTGAGCCGTGGGAGCACGATCCTATCGAAACCGCGCTACGTGCATTGGTCAAGGAGCTAGGTCTCAAAGCGGGGCAGCTCTTTGGAGCGATCCGCGTAGCAATCACCGGCCGCACCGTTGCCCCACCACTCTTTGAAACGCTGGCCGCACTTGGGAAAGAGCGTAGTATCCAACGGATAGGACAAGCGATCACCGCTCTTGAGGCCTATCAAGAAGGACAATAAGGATAATTAAGGACAATAAAAGGGGGAACGTACAATGGCAGCAGACCAAGAACAGATCGAACAGATCCGCAAGACGATTAAGGAATTGCAAGACCAAATCGCTTCGCTCACGAAGCAAAAAACAGAGTTAACTGATCAACTTTCGTCTGCCAAACAAGATTCGAGTGCGGCGAGAGAAGCGCTCAGCGCTGCCAACCAACGCATTGGAGCTTTGGAGCAACAGCTTGCCGAAGCCCAGAACGCTGCGCCATCTCCCACAGGAGAGGGTGGCCTCGCAATTGGCGGGTCGGGGTGGGTGCGCAAGGCGGGGGGGATGCCTCTCAACCGCCGTGATGCCCCCGGCCTACAGAGTAACGTCCACGATTCCCTGCCCATTGGGATGCAGGTCACTCTGTTGGAGGGGCCGCGTCCGGCTGATGGGTTTACATGGTGGCGGGTGAAGGCGGCTGATGGCCGGGAAGGGTGGGTTGCGGGCGAAGAACTCGTCACACAGCCTGAATAACCCACACACTTCCTATCAAAAGGGTAGTATCACGATAAAAACACTGCCATTTTCGAGAAAAACCCATTTTCCCTCTCGACAATTTGGCACAAAGTGTGTACAATAGAAGTGTGTCGAATAGACAGCAGTTGAGACGAGAGTGTAGGTCCCTCGCTACGGCGGGGGGCTCTTATTATGTTCGCTGAGGGCCATATGCACATTCTCCCCATAGACGATCACATTACCGCGATTGATCATAACCTGCTTGGCCAGCCCGGCATTGGTGTCACCTATGTGGTGCGTGGCGAAGAGACTGCCTTGATAGAAACCGGCACGTCGTTGACTGTCGTCGAAACGCTTGCAGGCCTTGACGAGCTTGACATCCCCCGCGACTCGGTTGGCCACATCATCTGCACGCACATCCATATGGATCACGCGGGCGGAGCCGGGTATCTTGCCGAAGCACTCCCCCGCGCCAACGTCTACATTCACCAGATGACGATGCCGCACTTGGCTGAGCCGACCAAACTCATGGAGAGCAGTCGTCGTGCGGTCGGCGAAGAAGCATGGGCATTGACCGGCGATATGAAGCCGGTGGCGGAAGAGCGCCTCCACCCTGCCGACACCCTCCTCCTCGATCTCGGGCAAGACATTGTGCTTGAGGCCTTGCCGACGCCCGGCCACTCTCCTGACCACGTGTCGTTCTGGGATAAGCACCGTGGCGGGATGTTTCTTGGCGACGCGGCGGGATTAGCGATGCCGCGCTACAATCTGCACTTTCCGGTCACCCCCGTCCCGACCTACGACGTTGAGCAGCACCGCGCGACGATTGAGATGCTGCGTGAGCTTGCCATTCAGCGGCTGTATGTCACCCATTGGGGGGTGCACGATGATGTTGATTTTCAGCTGCGGCACGCGCTTGAGCGGCTTGAAGACTTGCTTGCCATCGTCAATGAGGCCTTGGAGACAGGCAATGAGGACATAGCCGCCCTCGCAGCACGCTATGTCCCCTATCCCGATGATGGCCCCGCCGCGGCAATGGTTCGTAGTTGGAGCCAGATGAGTGTGGCGGGGATGCTGCGCTATGAGAAGAAACGCCGTCAAGCCCGCTAGCCCGCTAGACTACTAATTTGTTCCTGCTAGCCCATTCCCGCTACCTACTCAAGGCCGTATTGGCCACGTCATCGTGCCTTATGACGCCTTATGACGCCTTATTTCTTCACACACTTCTCCAAGAAGCCCAAAGCGGCGGTTGCTGGGTCGTCTCCCTGATACAGCCCCACGATTGTCCCATCGGAGTCGGCCACAACCACCGCGGCGGTCTTGTTGACGTGTTTTGCCCCCACTGCCCGCGTCACCGCTCCATCCCAATCTGGCAAAATCAAGACGTGGGTGGAGGCATCAAGCCGTTCTGGCAGCCGCTCCTCGACTTCGCGGTAGGATTTGGTCATAGCGGCTTCGGCGATGAAGCGAAATGGCGAAGGGACAACGTGCAGATCGACAACACTCGCCACAATCACCTCTTCAGCAAGCACATAGTGGTCATCAACCACATGGTTCATCTCCTCGCTGACGCCAATTGTCTCACGGGTGTGGAAAACTAATACTGCAGGCTTCCCAAGGCTGTCAATGGCGACTTTGCGGCCCGACCCAATCGCAGTCAGCGTCGCCCGCGGCAGTTTGCGTTGACCTGCATCCACTTCAACGGACGTTTTTTGCGGGGGAGGTGTTGGCATATATTCCTCTCCATGCGCGTTGCGTTCAGTAGCTGCTTCGGCTTGTTCTTGATCGGCTTCTTCAGTGATAGAACCGGCGGCGGAAAAAAGATCAGCGGCGGTGGAAGGCAGGGCAGGTGCAGGCATGATCAGCGGCTTGACCTCTTCGCCCGCCAGGTATTGGCAAACAAGGTCGGCAGCATCGCGGCCAGAGAGCATCGCCGGACTCATCCCGCCTCCCATCACCCATGCTCCCGCCAAAAAGAGATTGGGGATAGGCGTGACCGCATTGAGCCGCGAGCTATACATATTCTCAACGGTCTGTTCTGTGCCGTAGAAACTGCCACCTGGGTTGCGGCTAAAGCGCCAATTCGTCAGCGGGGTGGCAATCTCTTGATGCTGGATAGAGGCGCGGAGGTTGGGGATATATTGCTCTGCCCGCGCCAACAGATGTGCAGCAGCCTCCTCCTTGATTTGCCGATAGCGCGGGTTATTCTCGTAGTTGTGTATATCGCCCCCCGTCCCCCATTGGTCAGCATAATCCCACGGGGCAAGCGTCATAACGGCGATACTACTACATCCTTCAGGTGAGCATGTTGGGTCAGATTGGTTGTAGTAGGTGATGGCAAGCGATGTATCTTCAAACCGCCCCTGCTCCATCGTCGTATAGGCTTCATTTGTATCGTAGGTGGTGGGCAGGAAGAGGTCATGATGTCGCCACCCCTCCGCCGCGAGGTCGCGGTTGAGGCCAAGATAGACCACAAGGCTTGAGATGGCGGGGTTTTCCTGCTCGATCTTCTGCACGTAGTCGGTCGGAAGGTGCTCCTTGCCTATCATCTTGAGCATGGTGTCGGGAGCATTTGCATTGCTCACAAACGTATCGGCCTCAACGCGCACCCCGGTATTCGTCTCTACCGCCACCGCCATGCCATCACGCATCTCAATGCGCTCAACCGTCTGCTTATAGCGGATATCGCCGCCGTGCTCCAAGATAGTCTGCTCAATGGCGCGGCTCATGGCCATACTGCCGCCTTCGGGGTAGTAGGCTCCATAGACGTGGTAGCTGACCCACGGCAGAATAAAGGTCGCCGCACAAAGGCGGTCGTTGGGGAGGCCGTAGTAGGGCCACAACGCACTGATTATGCCCTGCAACTGGGGATCACTGATATACTCGCTCATAAAGGAGTGCCACGATTGCCCCATCGATGCCAGCATTGAGGGGTAGGTGGCGGGGAAGTCCTCCATCGTGGGGAGACGGTTCAGTTTGCCATCTTCAACGAAGCGCCGCAGCTCATAGAACATAATTTTCATCTCATCTACCAACTGCCGAATGCCCTGCGCTTCGTGGGGGAAATCGCGTATCAGCGAGGCTTCGTAGGTGATGTGGTCGGCATGCGCAACGACCTCATGCTCCGGGAAAAGCGCCGTATATATGGGGTCAAGGCGGTGAAAGGGTACTCTATCGAGCACGCCCAAATCGCGCAAGAGTGGGTATGTCCACCCGCCGGGCGCAATGCCGTCGAGCGCGTGGAGCGAGACCTCAAAGCGAAACGCCCCCCGCCGAAACTCATGGGCGTAGCCGCCGGGGACGGTGTGGTGTTCTAGCACCAACACCCGCTTGCCGCGGTATTTGGCGAGATAGGCCGCGGCAGTCAGCCCGCCAAGTCCCGCCCCAATCACCACCACATCATATCGCTCGTGTGTCATATTGTGTGGTTCCTTACTATTGCGAAGAGAATATCTGCCCTCTATGATACCTGATGATACCTATGATAGTTCAAGGTTCGTTGCGGAGGCAAGGATATGCTACAATTTCTTTAGATCGATCTAAGTAAAGATCGGACAAGAAGCTTGAAAGCTAGGCAGGGAACTCGATCATGAGGCGTTTTCCTATCCCACCTATCCCGCTCCCGCTCTCACTCCCGTTGATTGTGATATGCATGTGGGGAATTGTCGCCCTAAGTGGGGGATATCCCCCGCCACGTGCGCTTGCGCAAGCCCCCCCTCAGCCATCTCAGCCATCTCAACCGTCTGAACCAGCTCAGCCATCTCAGCCATCTCAGCCAGCTCAGCCATCTTCCTCTACGCCTACGCTCGCCACCTACGAACAGTGGTTGCAAGAAGCATTGCGTGCAGCTCAACGCGATGATCTCAACGCGCTCAACGCCGTCGCCCCCAATATCATCCAGACGACGGCCGTCTCTAATCCGGCGACGGGGGGAACGATCGCGGTTGATAACCAATGGCTTGCCAATGAACTCCACGCGCCCACACCCGATATGGCGGCCATTCGGACGCGGTTGGGGGCGATGGTAGACGCGCTTGCCCAACCCGCCTACACGCTCCCCTCCGACGCACAGCAGCGGCTAGACCAGATGCTAAGCGAACCGCCATTCGCATCTCAAGAAGGGAAGACCCTCCTTCAGCAGCTCATTGAGAAGATATTAGATGCGCTTGAATGGCTGCTCAGTCCACTCGGCAATGAAGACGGGACGGCGAGAAGCTTGTTGGGAATGGTGATTTGGGTGGTTGGTATCATTCTTATTGTTGGTATTTTATTCTTGGTGGCGCGCAATATCTACCGCTCGCTGACGGCAGAGGTACGGTTGCAGGAACAGCAGGAAACCCTCCCCCGCCTCTCTGCCAAGGCCGCCCAACAACAAGCTCAAAGCCTGGCGAATCAAGGCGATTACCGCACCGCCATCCGCTATCTCTATCTTTCGGCGCTGCTCTGGCTTGATGAGCGCAACCTCCTTATCTACGACCACGCCCTCACCAATCGGGAATATCTTGCGCAGTTGCAGGATGTGACCCTGCGGGAACGGCTCAAGCCCATCGTTGAGACCTTCGACCGCGTGTGGTATGGCCACGCGCCGGTGAGCGCAGATGAATTTTACCGCTATCAGCAGCATATTGAAGCAGTCTACAAGGTGCGCCCCTCATGAGACGATATCGAGACCTTGCAATCGTTGGTATGCTTTTTGCCTTGTTGGTGATATTTACGGTGTTGGGGCCTGCCCAATCGAGGGATGACTCCTCCTTTGGGATGTCCCCCACCACATACTCTAGCTCCCCCAAAGGCGCATTGGCACTCTTCCAGTGGGCCGAGCAGCTTGGGTACGATGCGCGCCGCTTGGAATACACCGACTTTGCGGTTGAGGATGATACGGCCGCATTGATTATCGCTGACCCAAGCGTCTCCATCAACAATACCCAATCGGAGATGGTGCTGTCGTGGGTGGGGCGCGGGGGAGTGTTATTGCTGGCACAGGGCCAACCGTGGTTCCTCGACGTGCGCAATCGCATTCTTGATGATCTCAACATCACGATTCGGGAGTATAATGAAGGGGCGGATACGGCGGATACGATAGAATGGGGCGTGGCAGCACAGCCGCTATTCGCAAACCCGCCCATTGAAAGGGTTCACGTCCAAACCCGTTACGTCATCCACAGCGAGCGGGATAATGTTATCCCCCTCCTCGTCGCTGCCCGCGAGGAAGCTGTTGGCCACTCATCCTCATCCCAGCAATCAACGGGTGCTCCTGCTGACGACACCAGCCCAACAACTGAGACAACAACTGAAACAACAACTGAAATAGCTGATTCGGCAACCATCCTTGCCGGTATCAAGTGGGGAGAAGGGTATATCTATGTAAGTTCGGCAGTCTACCCATTCACCAATGAGGGACTGCGCCATCAATCCAACAGCGGGTTGGTGATGAACGTATTGCAACGAATACCGCCAGGCGAGCGCATACTCTTCGATGAATATCACCACGGCTATTTTTCGCCGCCGTCGTTCCGCACGATGGTGTGGCAAAGCCCGTGGGGCCAAGCGCTCGTCTACGCGCTCACGCTCACGGCGGTCTACCTGTTGCTTACCGGACGCCGGTTTGGGCGGCCCGTGCCGCTCACCGAAGATGTGGCGCGCCGGAGCAGTACGGAGTATGTTGAGAGCATGGCCGATCTCTTCCAACGCAGTGGCAAGCGCGCATTTTTACTGAAACACTATCATCGTCGTTTCAAGCGCACGCTTGCCAAGACCTATGGCATCAGCCCACAGATGGAAGATGAGCCATTTATTGCAGAGCTTGCTCGTACTGCCCATCTCAGCGAGGCGCAAACGGCCTATGTGCGTACGACCCTGAACCAATTGCGGAAGCGGCAACCAAGCGAAACAGACCTCCTCCGCACCGTCTCTGAAACGTTGGATCTCCAATCGCACGCCAACCAGCGACATTCATAGGCCCATCTATAGACCTTGTAGGCCCGTCGCATTCTATCGTTGCGTTCTCTGAAGTGTATCCGATGCACCCTACCCACAGAATCTACGAAGAAGGGAACTTATCGTGTATGCCCAACGCAGATATCCATCTCGTTCCACTTCCGTCCTTCTCCCGCTAAATGTCGTGGCCAAAGCTGTGACAAAACTCGTGCCTCTTGTGTTGCTTGCTGTGGTGATGGTAAGCACGCTCACGGGCTGCTCCAAGACCGAGTCAAAAGAGCCTTCCGCCGAATCGTCAGCCGATGTCGCTGCAGAAGATATCGAGGTGCATCCGTTTGTTGCCGAATTGACGGAGGAGCTGCGGCGGGAGACCGTCATATGGGATCTGGACACCGCCAGCGTGGAGCACCCCGACAACTGGAACCCCTTTCTGCCGGAGTCGCGGCGGGAAAAGGGCTTCCACCAAGCGATGATTGAGCCACTTTTCATCCTCAACTACGAGACGGGGGTGATTGAGCCGTGGCTCGCGACCAAGATGACCGCCAATGATACGATGGATGTGTGGACATTGACCCTCCGCGAAGGCGTCCAGTGGAGCGATGGCGAGCCGTTCAATGCCGACGATGTGGTGTTTACCATTCAGGCGATGATGGATGAGCCTGGCCTTGATGCCCACTTTGGCGTCACGAAGTGGATCAAGGCGTTTGAAAAGGTAGATAACCTGACCGTACGGTTTACGCTTACCGGCCCCAACCCGCGCTTTCAGGCCGACTACTTTGCCATCAAGTTTTGGGGCGGCTTCCCGATCATCCCCGAACACATCTGGGGGCCGCAAACCGACCGCCTCGCATTCAAGAACTACGACCCCGAACAGGGATGGCCCGTCTTTACTGGCCCCTATCGGGTTGAGCGCATCAGTGAGACGGCATTTGTCTATGTGCGCAATGACGATTGGTGGGGGGCAAAATCAGGCTTCCGCCCGCTCCCCAAGCCAAAACGGCTGATGTGGGTCTCGCACAGCACCGAAGCCGAACGCATTGCGATGGCCGCCGACAATCACCTTGATAGTTTGGGCGATATCACGCTGCAGGGGTTTCAGCATCTGCAGGAGCAAAACCCCAATATCATCGCCTGGTTTGATGGCCTGCCCTACAGCTGGATGGATCCGTGCTCTCGCCTGCTCTCGTTTAACCACACGGTTGAGCCGTGGGGCGACAAAGATATGCGTTGGGCCGTGAATGATGCCATAGACCGGCAAGAAATCGTCCAGCGGGCCTACGAAGGCACCACATTTGAGTCGCGGCATTTCTTCCCCGCCTACCCGCCTCTCAACCGCTATGTGCAGTTGTTGGAGGATCAAGGGTTGTACGATACCTACCCGCTCATGTCCTATGATCCTGATAAGGCTCGTGCTATCATTGAGTCAAAGGGGTGGCAGATTGGCCCAAGCGGCTATTATGAGCGCGACGGCTCTGTTCTCTCAATGGAGATCCAGTTGCTAAACGGGTTTGTCGAAAAGCGGAAGGTGGCAGAGGTGTTGGCCGAGCAGCTTGGCGAAGTCGGTATTGATACCAGCCTCGCCATTCTTGATAACGAAACGTGGTCAACCAACCTCGATCTAGGGACATATGAGGCCATCATCGATTGGGAGGCGTGTGGGTCAGTCCACGAGCCGTGGGCCTCACTCGACCGCTACCATGCGCAATGGGTGCGGCCAGTGGGCGAGCCGACGAGCGGGCGACGCAACCACATCCGCTGGGAAAATCAGGCTTATAGCGAGCTAGTTGATCAGATAGGCGAATTGCCGTTGGGCGACCCGCGAGTGGATGATCTCTTTGTGCAGGCGATGGAGATCTGGCTTGAAGAACTGCCATTTATCCCCATCACGCAGGCCAAAAAGCTCATCCCCTTCAACACGACCTATTGGGAAGGATGGCCAACGTCTGAAAACAGCTATGTACAGCCGCCAAGCTGGTGGCAGAGCACACACCTCATCATCCATCGCCTTGAGCCTGTTGACCCGTAAGTATGACGGCTCCAACGTGAACGGGTATCGATGTTGAAGAGAGACCCGCCGTAAGACAACGGTTGGGTCTCATCATCTCTTCCCAAACACCCATATCGCGATACCAACGCACAACTACATGAGGAACAGCATCCATGCGGTTTCGGCTCACACTTATTACCGTTCTGTTAGTCTTATTCCCGTCTCTGGTTATTGGGATAAGCTCTGTCGTATTGAACCATCGAGGAGGCAAGCGTCAAGTCTTCAATCAGCTCGAATCGGTCGCCACGCTGAAGGAGGCGGAGATCCAAGAGTGGACATATAGCCTGCAACGGTTTTTGTCGTCGGTGGTCTATCCACACGAAGTCCCAACATTGATAGACCCCCTGATAGAGGAAGAACCAGGCTCTCCCACCTATTACAAAGCCTACGACCGGCTGCGTATTCACACCTCGCAGGTGATTGAACAGACCCAGTTCTTTGAAGAGCTGTTTGTGATGGATATGCAAGGGCTTGTCATCTTCTCGACCAACAGCGACACAGAAGGCCAAAACCACCGCATGCAGCCCTATTTTTGGAGTGGGAAGAATGAGTCTTACATGCAGACGCTCTCCTCCTCAACCTCGCAGGGCAAGAACGCCGTGATTGTATCGCGTCCTATCCGCAACGACTTTGGCAAAGTCCGTGCCGTGATTGCGGGGCGGGCGAGTCCTGCCATCCTCAACCAAATCATGCGAGAGCGGGCGGGGCTGGGCGAGACGGGCGAAACTTACCTCGTTGGCGCTAACTACATCCTCGTGACAGAAACGCGCTTTACCAAAGATGAACAGAAGGTGCGCAAAGTCCGCACAGATGGCGTGAATGAGGCGATGGAAGAACGAGAAAATGGCTTTGGGCTGTATCAAAACTACCGCAACGTGCCGATTGTGGGGGTCTATCACTACCTCGACTCGCTTGACATGGTGCTGATTGCCGAACAAGAGCAGTCCGAAGCCTTTCAATCGATTAGAGAGACCATATTTGTGAATGTGGCGGTTGCGGTATTTGCGCTTATGATGGCGCTTGGCGTTGGCCTTTATACGACAAGCCTCATCGCGCGCCCGCTGACTGACCTCGCCACGACGGCAAGCTCTATCGCGTCGGGTGATTTTCGGCTGCGTGCCAAGTGGAGTGACCGCACCGATGAGGTCGGCATCTTGTCGCGCGCCTTCAACAGCATGACCGAACAGCTCAAACGGATGATTACCAGCCTTGAACAGCGTGTGGATGAGCTAAAAGCCGCGCGGGAAGAGCTTTACAAGGCCAAGGAAGTCGCCGAAGAAGCCAACCGCGCCAAGAGCGTATTTCTGGCCAACATGACCCACGAACTCCGCACCCCGCTCAATGCAATTATTGGCTATAGCGAAATGCTCATTGAAGATTGCCAAGATCTTGGGTATGATGATTTGACCAAAGATCTCCAGAAGATTTGCACGGAGGGGAAGCATTTGCTTGATATTATTAACGATATCCTTGACTTTTCCAAGATCGAGGCGGGCAAACTGTCGCTCTCATGCGCCCCATTCACGGTTTCGTCCCTGATCGAGAACTTGGAAATGGTGTGTTACCCCTTGATGAAAAAGAATCAAAACCATCTCGTCATTGATTATGACGAAACGCTTGGCATCATGAACAGCGACGAGAAGCGCGTCCGACAAATTATGCTCAATCTGCTCAGCAACGCCGCCAAATTTACCGACCACGGTACGATTACCTTCACAGCAAAGCGGTTCCAGCGCGAAGAGGGCGATTGGGTACAGTTTCAGGTCATTGATACAGGGATTGGCATGTCTCCCGAACAGCTGCGACGTATCTTCCAAGCCTTCTCGCAGGCAGATGTGTCTATTTCCCGCAAGTATGGCGGGTCGGGGTTGGGGCTTATCATCAGCAAGCGGCTCAGCCAGATGATGGGCGGGACGATTTCCGTTGCGAGCGAAGAGGGCGTTGGGTCGACCTTCATCGTCCAGCTCCCCTGCGAAGGCCAGGGCGTATTTGACGATACCTTCGAACAGGAAGAAGAGCGAGTCTTCTCTCGTAAAGGGTATACGATATCCGATGCAAATCGCCATTGAGCGCAGAACCGTGTGCAGAACTGTGTGCAGAACCGTGCGCAGAGAGAGCTGGCGTGAGTATGCAGAGGAAGGATGCTATTATGGACTCTCAATCTACCCTTCAATCTAATCCACGATCTACCCCTCAATCTACCTCTCGATTTCTCATCCCCCGATGGGTATGGGTAGCGATTGCGGTTTTTATAGGCGTTATATGTATTGTCTGGGGGGTGGCCTATATCCCGCCCGCCACTGCACAATCGGGGATTGCGCCAACCTACCGGGTGTTTGCCACCCGCGAGGGGTTAGTTGGCCACCAAACCGCCAATGGCCACATCATCCAGCCGCGTGACCACTTTGTGGCCTTGCCGTCGTGGAAAGTGCTCTCGCCCAACGGCAGTCATACCTATCAAGTGCGTTTGACGTATAAAGGCCGCACGACGGTGGTGCCGGTGTGGGATGTGGGGCCATGGAACACCAACGACAACTATTGGTCGCCCAGCCGCGTCAACTATTCAGATCTTCCCGTTGGCAAGCCAATGGCGCAAGCTGCCTACTACGACGGCTATAACTATGGGCTTGATGAGTTTGGGCGCAAGATTGGCCAGCCCAACGGCATTGATATCGCCGATGGCGCTTTTTGGGATGCACTTGGCATGACGCACAACGATTGGGTTGATGTGACCTTCCTGTGGCTTGGCAGAGACCCGGGCCCGGGTAATGCTATCCCCGCACAGCCGGTCTCCCCCAACCCGCCTCCCCGCAACCGCCCGCCATCTGCGCCGCAGGAGCCGCAACCAACCGCCATCACACGGCGACTGCTGGTGCCTGATGCCCGCCCAACGCCCTACGTCCCCAAGCCATCGGTCAGCAACCCGACCGTAGAGGAAGGAGCGGTGGTGGTCGATAATGAGGACGCCGGCTATAGTGCCAGCCGTGGGTCGTGGTATATGGGGACGTGTGGCCTCAATGGCAGCCATTCTTGGACATATTCCACCAACGAGGTCAAAAAGAGCGATAGCCGCGCATCGTGGATGGTGCGACTGCCCACATTGGGGATGTATGAGGTCAAGGCGTATATCGCGCCGTGCGGCCCAAAACCAGCCACCCGCTCCGCGACCTACTACGTGACCCACGACGACGGGGTAAGTCGGCGGGTGATCAGCCAAGAAGAGGAAGCCGGAACATGGGTCTCGCTTGGCATATACCGATTTGGCGGGCGAGTCAACCCGATGGTTGAGCTGAATGACATTACGAGTGATACGGGCCGGTCGGTGCGCTTCGACGCGGTGATGTGGCGGCGTGTCCCAACACATACACCGTGAGTTTGCCGGTGAGCCATTCTAGGGCAATACGAGAGCAATGGTTCGTTGCACATTTCCACACCGACGTGCTATAATCGAACCATCGTGCTTTTTATTCAGAAAACGGTATGAGTTTGCTTCTACCGCGCAAACCTCTGTGAAGGAAGACGGATGTCCGAACCAATGCCAGATTCCTCCGATACGCTGTTCTTTGAGCGATATCGGATCCAAGAGCAGCTAGGAACAGGCCGCCTTGCCACCGTCTACCATGCTTATGACGAGCGGCTGCAACGGGATGTGATGCTCCATGTCCTGCGCGATGATCTGCTGGATCAGCCAGCGATGCATCAGGAGTTTGCCGACGAGGTAGGGGTGCATGCGCGGCGCGTCCATACCGCTTTGATCCAGGTCTACGACAGCGGCGAGGCCGATGGCCACCCCTACCTGGTGACCGAACATGTCTCTGGGCATACGCTCAAAGAAGCCCGGCGGCTCTCGGTCGAGCAAGCAATCACGATTATCAGCCATGTAACATCAGCAGTGACAGCCTGTCTCACGCGCAATCTCCCTTTTCCGTCCATCAGCAGCCGCAATATCTTGATTGTGGATGAGGGCAATGTTCGGTTGATGGACGATTGGCAGATGCCAGAGGAAGAGGCCGCGCTTGAACATGCCCGCTACCGCGCCCCAGAATGCAGCCAAGGCGATACACAGACTCCAGCGAGTGCAGTCTATTCGTTGGGCATCTTGCTCTATGAGATGTTGGCAGGCGCATGCCCCATTCAGGGCGAGACGGTTGAGGAGATTACGCAGGCACATGCGCAAACGGCTATCCCGTCGCTGAGCAAAGTGCGTCCATCGCTCTACCTCCCCACGCTCGACCGGCTGCTCTCGCGGGCAACGAAGGAGTTTCCTGGCCAGCGCATCCGCGATCCCCAGGCGTTCAAGGAGGAATTGGATCAGTTGCAGCAGAGTCTCTCTACGGAGACGCAGCGCTTGACCACGATGGCGACCTATCCATCATCGCAGCAACTGCAACCACCGCAACAACAGCCACCGCAACGGCCTCAACCACAACAGCCATCCCAACCGCCGATGCCATCCCAACCGCCGGTGCCATCACCACCGCCATCATATCAACGGCAGCCCCAACAACCCTATCAGCAGCAATCAGCGTCGCCGCCACCTAATCCTCCTTATCAAGCACAGCAGGGGGCGCAATACTATCAGCAGCAGCCCCAACAGCCCTATCAGCAACAGCCCCAACAGCCCTATCAGCAGAGGTATGGGCAACAGCCTTCCTACCAACAGCAGCCATCAGCAGCACCAGCGCCATCGCCCCACCATCAGCAGGAAGCACGTGGTGGGGAGTGGGGGAGTGAACAAGAGAGTGATACACTGACCTCGCGCCGCCCACGCACCATCTGGGAGCGTATGGTTGGTTGGCTCATTACGACGGCTTTTCTGCTTGGATTGGCGCTTGGGGGGTATCTCTTGGCCCGTTATGTCGTCGATCAAGCGTTTGGCATTCAATTGCCCTTCCCATCGATGTCAGACCTGACCGAAACCTTGCCAGAATGGGTGCCGCTGCCGGAGAAAGAACTCTACCAGGTGACTGCCCCTGAAGGGCTGAATTTGCGGGGTGAACCTGGATTGAGCGAGGATGTGAAGGTGATTGGCGTCGTGCGGAATGGGGCGCAGGTGGAGAAGCACGGCGGGCCAAAATCTGAGGACGGCGTAGAGTGGATACGCATCCGTGCAAACTTGGTTGATGTGCAAGGCGACCCAGAAGCGATTGAGGAGGCGAGTAATGGCGAGACGGTGGAAGGATGGCTCTCGCTGAAGTTTGCCGAGCCGGTTGTCGTGGAAGAACCCGCGCCCGCGCCAGAAGCAGCGCCCGTACCGACTCCATCGCCCAATACCTCATCTCCATAGGATGTTTAACCGAGAAAACGAAAAATGGTCGTTTGATAGAAAGAGTATATATTTGAGGGTAGTACCAACATGGCCGTAGAACTATCTGCCGAGGTTGTAGGGCGGCTTACCACCGCCACCCGCGTCGTGGTATTGACGGGCGCGGGTATCTCTGTCGAAAGCGGGGTATCGACCTTTCGTGAGGCCCAAAGCACCGAATCGTGGGCACAGTTTGACCCCACTGAACTCGCCACTCCCCAAGCCTTCCTCCGCAACCCGCGCTTGGTGTGGGAGTGGTATGAATATCGTCGCCAAAAGATAGAGGAAACGCTCCCGAGTGCCGCGCATTACGCGCTTGTCGATTTCGAGCAATATTACACCGAATTTCTGCTAGTCACGCAGAACATTGATGGATTGCATTGGCGCGCGGGCAGCCGCGAATTGCTTGAGCTACACGGCAATATTGGGCGCATGCGGTGTTTTGAATGTGGCAACCGCCCGTCATCGTGGGACGACAGCGGCGAAAAACCGCCCCGCTGTAGCCTCTGCGGTGGGATGCTCCGCCCGGACGTTGTGTGGCTTGGCGAAGGCATATCAGAACGCAGATTGCGCATGGCCTATGATGCAGCCGAACACGCAGAGGTCTTTTTGTCGATTGGCACCTCAGCCAGCGTCCAGCCAGCGGCGTCGCTCCCGCTCATTGCCAAGCGGCGGGGGGCGTATGTGATCGAAATCAACCCGGAAGAAACCGCGCTCTCTGTGTTGGCCGATAGCTGGCTGCAGGGGGCCATTACCGATATCTTGTCCGACATTTCTCATCGTCTCATTCGCAACCACGAGGCTGAAAGCTAGCAACTGGCACATACCTCGAAACAATGTGTGGGAGTTCAATCTATCATGTCGCTCATTGCTGGGAATCTTGGGATCATACAACGGCTCCTCGACGAACATGAGCTAATGTGGGGAGTCTATGCGGGTGCTGCGGCACATATCTACGGCAATCGCCGCCCAATCAAAAACATTGATATTCTCGTCCCCAATGGCCAACTCAGAACCGTCGTCGAGTTCATGCAAAAGGCCAAGCGCGTGGTGCAGTTCGACGGTCGGCGCATCATGTGGAGCGGGATCAACATCGCCGACAACCTAAACGTTCGGCGGACAGATGGTACTTATCACTTCTCAATGGACGCCGCGATGGTTGAGCACCTCCGCCGGATGCCGCTGCTTGGCTCGCGTGTTTTCATCTTGGCCCCCGAAGATGTCTTAGTGCACAAACTCCTGATGGAGCGTGGGGCCGACCACGCCGAGAAAGACCAGTCAGATGCGGCAGCGATTGCCGGGCGGCATCAGTTTGACACAGAATATATCAAGCAGCGGCTCAAGGTCATCAACGCCACCGATGCTCTGCTCCCAAGGTTGAAGGAACTTGGGGTTACGATCTAGTCCGCCCTCGCCTGTTCTTCCATAAACACCAAGAAAGCGCATCTGCTCTCCCCTGAGGAGAACCATGCGCTTTTTTGTTGCATGATTATGGTGTTGTTGGGGGGCATCTGCTTGGCCCCCGCGGGCATCATACGTGGCTTGGTGGCGACTAATCGCGGGTGTGCTTGGGCGCGCTGGGAAGAAGCGCCATATGACGCGCACGCTTGATGGCCACCGCCAATCGGCGCTGCATCTTCGCCGTGATACCCGTGCGGCGGCGGGGGAGTATCTTCCCCTGAGGGGTGATGTACTTCTGCAACCGCTTTACGTCTTTGTAGTCAGGTGAAATACCAAGGGCCGTGAATTCGCACTCCTTGGTTCGGCGGATACGACGGGTTTGCCGTGAACGCATTATGTGCTCTGCTGCCACTTTCTAGCTACTCAACTGTTCATGTCGGTGTGCGTGATTGCCCCACTCAGCCGCCATCGGGTGCGGCATGCCAGCAGGCAATCAAAACCATATGGTAGCACAGATACCGCTCCAAAGCAACACCTTCCCCCCAACCGCCAGGGCTACGTCAAAGTCACCGGAACGCTGATGAATGCCAGTGCGCGTGGCGGCGGGCCGCATGTGCCCGCACCGCATCTGCGATGTTCGTCCATCCGGCCCGATGCCGCATGTGCCCGCACCGCATCTGCGATGTTCGTCCATCCGGCCCGCCGCCACAACGCGAGCAGCCCATTGCGCAACGCTGCCAACGCCTGCGGTGCCCGGCCCGTGCGCATGTGGTTGCGGTCTTCGCCCAGCGTCACATCGCGCACATAATGCGACTGGCTTTCAATCGTCCAATGTCCCCGCCACAGGCGTTCCAGCGGCGCAGCATTGGCTTCACTCGGCGGCACACGGATATTATACGTCACGATGCCAGGTGCCGCGAAGCAGTTGGGCCGCACCAGGCCAACCCAGGGCTGCACAATCGCCGGTGGTGCTCTCCAGCGTGCGTAGCTCGATGCGTCCATGGCCTTGTAACCACCGTATCGGTCAGGTCGCGCCCTGCTGCCTCCTCCACGTTGGTGTGGGGCTGGTGAGCGCGGTTTCGAGGATGCCGACATCAATCTGGCGCGCGGTGCGTAACAGGGTCGACTCGCTGGGCAGGGACGTGAGGGTCGGGAGCGCCGCCCGCAAGGTGGCGGCATGCAGGTGCGACCACTGGGCAATCGCGCGGATGTTCTGCTGACCGCTCGCCGTGGTAT
>CAZGLO010000011.1:0-62056 GCA_964526735.1 uncultured Chloroflexaceae bacterium
TCCCACCGCTGAAAGCGGGTGGGTTTCCCGCCCTGAAGGGTAAACATCTATGAGGAGCACCTCTCTGCACAATGATGATATAGTAGCATAGATAGACAGTGTGTGCAAAACAGCGTGCCATGGCTCCCGCAGAGGGCGAGATAGAGCAAGATAGGGCGAGATAGAGCAAGATAGGGCGAGAGAAGGCGATGTATGCCCATATACCCACGGGTCACGGCTTGCGAGCGCCATTGCTCTCTGCCGCTGCTATGCGACGGTGACCGTCTGGATGCCAATCAGGTCGTTGATGGGCACGGGGATCTCATCCTCAAGGAACATCTCGAAGATCTCTTGCAGATCGCCATACAGCTCATCAAGCGTTTCGGCTTGTATCGCCTCGTCTGACAGCCCCGGAAGACTGCCCACATACAATCCGGTCTTGGGACATCGTTCGACAATTGCGATGAAGGTTTTCATGTCTCTTTCCTTATTCTAAAACCGAAGAATCCTGGTGTATTTCTTTATGATCCGTCATGCTATTCCGTCTTTTTTGGGCTGAAAACCCCCCCGCGGGTACCAACAGACCTACGGGAGGGTTTCCTCTGTCAATTGCTCCTTGCACCTAAGTGTCTTGTGCAACCGACTCTTCATCCTTTGCAAAAGAAAGGATATATATTATACCACAACATGGCTTTCTATTGGCAAATTTCCACGATAAACGGTAGTATTTATACCGCAGGAAGCACAAAATGGAATGAGCTTCCTTCTTCTACCACACTTTCTACCCAAATACGCCCGCCAAGCAGTTCAATCAGCGGCTTTACCAGCGATAATCCTAGCCCAGTGCCGCCTGCCTCTACCTTTAGAACGTTTTCGGTACGGTAGAACCGCTCAAAGATACGTTCAATTTCGTCTTCGGCGATGCCAACACCATTATCGCGGACAGTTACCTGCACAAAACGACGGTCGCGCATCACGTTGAGCCGCACATGCTCTGGCAGGTCGCCCGACACCACTTCTTGGGCCTCTATCGATATCTTGCCTTCATTGGGCGTATATTTGATGGCGTTGGACAGCAAATTGCTCAACACTTGGTGCAATCGGCCAGTGTCGGCACGCACAAAAGGCAATCCAGGAGGGATCAGCATCGTCAAGCTATGCTCTCGCGTCTCGATATGCTGCTGCAACTCGGCAACCACCCCGCTCAGTGCCTCAGCCAGGTGGATGGGGCGCAATTCAAGGTCAACACTGCCGGTCTCTATCTTCGTGATGTCAAGGACATCGTTAATCATTGAGATCATACGCTCGGCATTGTTTTGGATAGTGTTGAGAAATTCGCGTTGCGTGTCATTCACCGGCCCCAAGCCGCCCATCGCAAGCAATTGCGTGTAGCCCTTCACTGAGGTCATCGGGGTACGCAATTCGTGCGACATCGCGCCGATAAACTCAGTCTTCAGCCGGTCGGCCTCCACCTCACGGGTGATATCGTGCATCAGCAGGAGCGCGCCCAGCAATTCGCTACTATCCTTCAGCACCGGCCCCATCGTCAAGCTAATCACACGCATATGCACTTCGACGGTGCTCTCATAGATACGCGGTTCGCCGTGGCTGTTGTGGGGCGAGGAGAGGAGGTTGTCCAGCGGCATTTCTTGGACACGCTGCCCAAAGAGGTCGCGCAGGACATCGTGGAGCGTCGTGCCAAGCAATAGCTCCTCAATGCCGCGCTGCAAGATACGTTCGGCGGCGGTGTTGGCGGAGAGAATAGCCCCATCCGTGTCGCACACCAAGACCCCGTCGGAGAGGCTTTGCAGGATCGCTTCCATCTTGCTCGTCTCAATCTGCTGATTGCGCAAGAGTTCGCTGATGCGATCCATCTGCGAATAGATTTCGGTATACATGTTGGCGTTTGCAATACCGGCCGCAATCGCCCCCGCGCTCGCGCTCAACAGCCGCAGGTGGCCCTCATTGAAGTAGCCAGGCTGGTCGTGGGAGAGGATCAACACCCCCAACACCTCGCTCTGGCCAATCAACGGCACCGCGACCATAGAGCCGCCGTGCTTCGCGGGTATCTCGTTTTCAAAATCTTCCTGGTCAGAGGGAACCCATCGCGCATCTTCGAGCACGTTGGGCACCAATGCAGGCTCACGTCGTTGCGCCACCCAGCCAGCCACACCCCGCCCCACCGTGAAGCGTGTGTATGTGTTGATGCGCTCTTGCCCCAAGACGGCACGGTTTACCAGATTGCCCGTGTCTGGCTCTAGGAGCATAATCGAGCCATACTCAACATGTGTGATAGAGGCAAGCGTCTCAAGAGAGGTGTGGAGGAGCATGTCGAGATCAAGGGTGCGGCTAATCTCTGTAGCGATTTCGTGGATGGTACGGATGCGTTCTTTTTCTTCCTGTACCTCGCTGGTGCGGATGGCAACCAACTCTTCAAGTTTCGCGTTGAAATTGCGGGTTTTGGCGTAGAGACGGGCGTTTTCAAGCGCAATCGATACCTGGCTGACCACCGAACGTGCAAGGTCTTGCTGCGAACGGGTGAAACGCTCAATCGGATCGGAGTCTTGCAGTAGCACAACGCCATTTGCCCGCTCTTTGACCATCAAAGGCAGGGCCAATATACCATACCCTTCCTGATACCACAGCCCTTGATGCTCTGGAGGGACATGCTCATATATCACCGTATTTGTTTGTTCGTAGGCAAGAACAATCACATCGTCTATATCGATTGTATCTATCTCCATGCCACAAATAGTCTCTTCGCCATCGCCCCATGCGCGCACGGCCCGCAGTACACATGGCTTGGGTGGGGCATTTGTCCCTTTGTGAGGTGCATCTTCATCAAAGATGGTGTCGGGCAGCCAAACAGAAATGTGAGATGGGGCAGTAGGCTCCAGTACGGTGTTGAGCGTTGGGCCAATATGGTCAATAATTTGCTGCGTATCCTCCAAGCTTTCTGCCAACAACTGCGACGAGTTGTTGAGCGCGGAAAGCTGAAGGGTGATGCGGTCAGTTTGCTCGATTGTAGCGGCCATGCTGTGGGTAAGAGCTTCCGCACGGTTAATGCGCTCTTCTAGCTCATTCTGCGTATATTCTTCCCACAAACGCACTAACAACCCCATGGTGTGATCGAGGAGTTCTTCAAGGCGGCGGAGCAGGGAAAAGGAAGTCTCTATACCGTGCGCATCGTGTTGGAGGGTATCGAAGACAAGCGAGCGAAATTGTGTCGACATGGAAAGCATGTCGGAGAGGGTGAGGACATGTTCGCGCTGTTCGTTGTCTAGTATGGTCAGGAGCTTTTGATCGAGGGTTTCACGGTCATCACGGGCAGCGGAAATAAATGCTTGATAGACCTGCGAGAGCACCTGCGCAATGTGTTGGCGCTTCTCATCAAGGGGGTGATGCTCAGAGTCGGCTGACACAAGGGTCGCCACTCCATCGCTCTTGTCGTTGCGACGGTAATCATCACGATAGTCGTCACGGTAGTCGTCATGGTAGCCGCCACGGTAGTCGCCACGGCAATCGCTATCGTGAGAAGAGGAAAGCTCACAGGATTCCACCCACTGCGGCAACAGGAGATCCTGATGTTCGATTAGCCACGTGTCTAGCTCAACGCTCATGGGAACATATCCTGAATTCTTGCCACTCGAAGCACGTTTCCGGTATACCATCCGACCGCATATACATACATAACACAGCACACGGTAGAGGCGGTGGCATCTGGCCGCTTGCCTTGCCTCGTTTTTGCCTGACCTCGCTCGCTTTTGGTGCTTTGGCAGGCTTTCTTTGGCTCCTTGTGATAAAAAAGCCGCCTCCCAATTCTACGCACGAGTGGGCATAGACAGGAACGGAAAGAAAAGACCGTGGAGAGACCTATTCGTCTCGCACCACGACCACAGTAGCATCATCACTCATCTTACCATATTTTTCCAAGATGGCTTGGGCAAACTCTTGGGGATGAGCACAATGATTGATCTTTTCATCCAAGTTGAAACGACCAGAGATACCATCACTATAAAGAACGAACGTGTCTCCCGAATTGTATTGGTAGTTCATCTCTAGTAGGGTCGGCATACGATAGCCCAAGATGCCGTTTTTGGAGATGGGTTTGATCTGCACCGAGCTATAGACCTGCACGCCAATATTGCCAACCCCGATGTACGAGACCTTCCGCTGGGTGGTGTCGAGGCGGAGCACGGCAATCACGGCTCCGCGGGTGTTGCGGAGGGCTTGATGTGTTTGTCGAATAAGATCGTCTAGCTTGTAATTGGGGTGTTGCCGGAGAACACTCGCTGCCCCCTGTGCCGCCCGCGAGGCTTCTTCGCCGCCACCGAGTCCGTCAATAACGGCGACCAACACCTGGTGCTCTCCATATTCTTCGACCACGTAGGTGTCGCCACTGATGCTTTGTCCCTGCTTGGGACGGTTGATTGCTCCCCAAATTACGCTCATCGATGATATCCTTCAAAACGTTGTGGTACCCATTTGACCGCCCGAACGTGTGTGCCTTCTCCAACAGTCGATTGAATAGAAAATTCATCCATCAGTCGTTTGACTCCCGGAAGCCCGGCCCCGAGGGTGTGCGCGGTGCTATAGCCATCACGCATTGCTAAGGAAATATCGGGTATTCCCGGGCCACGATCATGAGCCTCGATGGCGATACCACGGCGGTTGCCGTGAGTAACATATACGATGTGGAGGTCTCCCCCTTTTGCGTGTACCAAAATGTTGCGTGTTAATTCGAGAATGACGATCTCAATACGAGTACGGTTGATTGCATCAAAGCCCAGTGTATCTGCCATCTCTCGCCCCCGCCCAATGGCGACATACACGTCGACATCGCGGCGGATGGCACAGACGATGGGTTTCTCCTGCGTCTCCATATGTGTGCCTTCCCAAAGATAGCCGTGTTTCGGCGGCATTGGAGGGTGGGATATTCTGCTGTGGGTTTTTTTCATGCTTGACGCCGCGGTTGTTGAAAGATGTCGCTATCTAAGACGATGGTCACTGGGCCTTCATTGACTAGGGCAACGTCCATCATGGCCCCAAACACCCCTGTCGCCACCCGGATCCCCAGCGTACGGAGGGTATCTGCATACACCTCGACAAGAGGAGCCGCCACTTCTGGATGGGCCGCAGTGGCGAAGCCTGGCCGTCGTCCCTTGCGTAGATCGGCATAGAGCGTAAACTGTGACACGACCAATGCTTCTCCCTCTACATCGAGGAGGGAATGTTGAAATTTTCCATCGTGATCGGAAAAGACGCGCAGGGTTGCCGTTTTCTCTGCCAGCAGGGTTGCTTCATCGTGGCTATCACCCGATTGCACGCCAACAAGCAAGACAAGCCCACGCCCTATCTGACCAACGACCTCCCCTTCGACCGTCACGGACGCAGAAGAGACCCGCTGTAACACAACTCGCATAAGAAGCAACATCCTTTCTTATGCATCAAAACACATGTGTGGCTTGTAAAGACCATACTCTGGTAGCGCACAAAGCACTACCAGTGTAGCAACCAGTATAGCATATTTCGCAACGAAGCAAAACCTAGCGCGAAGACGATTTGCGCTTGCCAGAACGGGGTTCAGGGGGAGGAGTGGGCGCAAGTTGAGCAAACACAAGCCGTCCTGTTTGCGTTTGGTGCAAGCGGGTGACAACAGCTTGCACGGTTTCCCCGATCAGGTCGCGGGCATCCTCAACAATGACCGGGGTGCCATCGTCGAGGTAGCCGACCCCCTGTTGGCGGGCATTTCCTTCGCTGCGTATCTGTACCTCTATGTGCTGATCTTGAACAACCGGCGGGCGGATGGCGTCGCTCAACTTGTTGAGGCTCAACACCTTGACCCCTTGCAGCTCTGCGACGCGGTTGAGGTTAAAATCGTTGGTAATGATCGGACACTGATATTGTCGTGCCACCATCACCAGCTTGTCGTCGACCCGCGGGATACTGTCGACATTAACATCGACCACTTCGACGGGGAGAGAAGGGTTTTTCTGCATCTGGTTGAGCAGATCAAGCCCCCGTCGTCCTTTGCTGCGCCGCAGGTCATCGCTAGAGTCGGCCAGCGTCTGCAGCTCAAACAGGACAAATTGTGGCACGAGGAGCGTCCCCTCAAGGAAGCCTGTTTTGCCGATTGTCGCGATACGGCCATCAATAATAGCGCTTGTGTCAACAAGATAGTACCCCTGCGACCACGATTGACCAAAGGAGGGGTTTGCCACCGGCCAGTTCAGCCGCCGCCAAACACGGTAGATTTCGGGGAGGCTCGTGCGCTTATGCAGCACAAACATCATCGCTCCCATATAGGCAAAGACAATAGCCGTTATCAGAGGGAGATATTGGTTGAAGGGCGCAGGCAACAGGGAAAGAGGGAACGTAAAAAGCACGCCGACCAAGAGGCCAAACACCCCGCCAATGGCTACAAAGAGAATCTCGCTAAGTGGGAGCGAGCGTGTATGGTTGAGCAATTCCTGGATAGGCTCGATGGTCAGCCGTGGGGTGACAAGCAAGCCAAGCCCTGCACCCGCAAGCATCAAAAGCTGCGTGGCGAGGAGCTGGGTCTGACTCGGGGGCATCTCAGATGACTCCGAAAGCGCCATCCCGATATCTGACCCCAAGAAGGCCAGGAAGAGCATCCCGGCAATACGAACAAGAAAGTTCAGGCTAACCTTCATGCATTGACTTTCTCACGAAAACTTATGAAGGAACTTCGTTTGAAGGAGATGGAACCAGTGAACGGTGTACCACATCGGCCACCGAAGGAGCCATCTCAATCGACATTCCGGCAATAGCAAGAGGCGATTCTGGAGCCGCCTTGCATGGTGTTGCTGAGCGTCGTGATGATGAGGGCACGATGGCACGCTCAAAGCCAAGTCGTGCCGCTTCAGTGAGACGCTGGTCGAGCTGGCTAACGCTACGCAGTTCTCCCGACAACCCAACTTCGCCAATCAAGATAAGATCGGGCTGGATACGTTGGTTGCGGAAGGATGAAGCAATGGCCGCAGCAACCGCAAGGTCGATAGCAGGCTCATTGATGCGTACGCCTCCCACCACATTGACATAGATATCTTGGTTGAAGAGCGGCATCCCAACGCGCTTGGTGAGCACGGCGATGAGCATCAACAGCCGGTTGGTATCAAACCCGTTGGCGGTACGGCGGGGTTGGGCATTGTTGGTGCGCGATGTTAAGGCTTGTACCTCAAGCAGAAGCGGGCGAGTGCCTTCGAGCATCACGGTAATGGCCGATCCCGGGGCAGAGGTATTGCGCTCGGAGATGAAGATCTGTGACGGGTTGGGCACTTCAAGTAGCCCATTGTTGGTCATCTCAAAGACGCCCACTTCATTCGTGCTCCCAAAGCGGTTTTTGACGCCGCGCAGCAGCCGATAATGGTGAAACCGCTCCCCCTCAAGATAGAGTACCGTGTCAACAATATGTTCCAACACACGTGGCCCAGCGATTGTCCCTTCCTTGGTTACATGCCCGACCAAAAACATCGGGATATTGAGCCGCTTCGCCACGGCCAGCAACCGCAATGCCCCTTCTCGTACTTGGCTGACGCTTCCCGCTGCCGAAGAGATATCTTCTAGGTAGACAGTCTGTATCGAGTCGATAATCACCAGCGTTGGCGCAAGCGATGTGATCTGCTTTAGGATGGCCTCTAAGTTGGTCTCTGCGTAGAGATAGAGCTGCTCCGGGTGTAACCCAAGCCGTTCGGCGCGGAGCTTAATCTGTTGGGCCGATTCCTCTGCGCTGGCATAGAGGACAGTGCCGTGGTGTGCCGCAAAATGCGCCGCCACCTGCAGCAACAGCGTGGTTTTGCCAATCCCCGGGTCGCCGCCAATCAACACGACAGATCCCGGCACAAGACCCCCGCCAAGTACCTGCGCCAATTCCTTCCCCAACACCGGCAAACGACCAATTGTGTCGGTCGCCACCTGGTTGAGAAGCACAGGCGCAGCTGTAGCATCACCTGCAGCCGCGTCTCCATAGCGCGACGCGCGCGATTGTGTGTGACGCGACTCCACCTGCTCAACGAAGCTGTCCCACGCACGACAGTCAGGGCATCGCCCCATCCACCGCGACGATTGAGCACCGCATTGTTGGCATACAAAGATTGTTCGTTGCTTCGCCATCAGGTGTACATCCAAATATTTCAGCCCAATATTTCAGTCCAAGCAATAACATGGCTTCGCAAAGCCATCTATTTTATTATACCACCAAAGTGGCAGGTTGCAATCGGCAGAACGAGTGTGTGTATTCTCACTCGCTATTGTGACTAGTACCCTTTCTTGAGTGCTTCTGAGAGATGTGATACACTCTGATTTGCATACTCCAATAATGACATTCAGAGGCTACATCTTCATGAATATACGTGATGCGATTGCGCACGCCCGCGAACACGGCTACCTTGTTGAGGTGGATACGCCATCCGCCCCCAATGAGGACATGGCCCGGACGATTTTTGAGCACGACGGTCGGCCTATCCTCTTTTCCTCCCTCCCCGACTACCCGGGATGGCGCGTGGTGGCAGGTATCTCCTCTTCCCGCTCCTACTTTGCGACAGCCCTCCATGTTCCGGTGGATGACCTCGTGCAGACCCTCGCAATGGCTTTGGAAAACACCGTGGCCCCCACACTGGTGACAGAAGCGCCGTGCCAAGAGGTGATTGAGGAGGAGGTCAACCTCAACCGCATCCCCATTCTGCGCCACTTCCCCACCGACGGCGGGCCATATGCCACCGCGGCCATCGTGATACTCGACGACCCCGATCATGGGCCAAATGTAAGTTTTCACCGGCTGCAGCGGCTTGACGAACGCAGATTTGCGGCGCGGGTGGTCGAAAACCGTGGTACGCATACTGCCCTCCAGAAAGCCCCCAACGGGTTACCCGTCGCCATCTGCATTGGCAACTCTATCCCCACGCTGCTGGCAGGCTCTATCTCGCCCCGCCCCGATGTTGATGAGCTTGCGGTCTCCAACGCCCTCGCCCCAACGCCAGTTGTGCGCTGCAAGACGGTGCCGCTGTATGTGCCTGCCGAGTGCGAGATGGTGCTTGAGGGGCGGCTCATCCGCGAGACGGCGGCTGAAGGGCCGTTCGTCGATCTGACTGAGACGCAGGATATCGTGCGCCAAAGCCCTATCATAGAGGTACAATGCATCACCCACCGCCGCGAACCCATTTACCAAGCACTTCTCCCCGGCAAGCTTGAGCACAAATTGCTGATGGGAATGCCCAAAGAGCCAACTATCTTTGCCGAAGTGAACAAGGTTTGCCGCTGTACGAATGTTGCGATTACGCCGGGCGGCACAAGTTGGTTGCATGCGGTGGTGCAGATAGAGAAGCAAGGCCCTGACGATGGCCACAAAGCGATTGAGGCGGCATTCCGCGGCCACGGTTCATTAAAGCATGTGGTGATTGTTGATACCGATGTCAATATCTATGACCCGATGGAGGTGGAATGGGCGATTGCGACGCGCTTCCAGGCACATACTGACCTCGTCGTGCTGACCAACCAGCCCGGCAGCAGCCTTGATCCCTCTGGTATGCATGAGCCGGGTAAGAAGGCGCTCACCTCAAAGATGGGGCTGGACGCGACCATACCGTGGGGAGGCGATCCGACAAGTTTCAAAAAGATAGACTACTCATAGGCACCATAATCATGAACCTTTCAGATGAAGAGCACGCCATGCTCAATGGCGAATATGGCCCTGGTGTGCAAAAGGCGATGGAAATCATCACCGCGCTGGGGAAAATCTACGGGGCGGATGATCTCGTATCGGTGGCGAGTGTGCAAGTCGCTGGTGTGAGCTATAAAAACCTTGGCGATGCCGGACTTGACTTCCTTGCCGACTGGACGGCCCAAGGCGCACGGGTGCGTGTCCCTACCACGCTCAACCCCGCCGGCCTCGACCTTGAAAGTTGGCGCGATATTGGCTTTGATGCCGAATTTGCCGAAAAACAACAGCGTGTCATTGATGCCTTTGCGGGGATGGGTATCCGAACGACGTGCACATGCACGCCCTACCTCATCGGCAACACGCCCCAACAGGGACAGCATATCGCGTGGGCGGAGTCGAGTGCCGTGAGCTTTGCCAATAGCGTCCTCGGCGCGCGCACCAACCGTGAAGGAGGGCCAAGTGCGCTTGCTGCCGCCATCATTGGCCGCACGGCCCGTTACGGCTTACACCTTGCCCAGAACCGCCGCGCCCATATGACGGTTGAGGTGCGTTGCGCGGTGGAGTCGTTTTCCGACTTTGGCGCATTGGGGACGATTGTCGGCAAGCGCGCCCGCAACCGCATCCCCTACTTCACCAACCTCCCCCTCCCCCGCGGCCTGACCCTCCCCGATCCCCGCGCCTACGACCTCCTCAAGACGCTTGGCGCATCGATGGCGGCGAGTGGGGCAGTAGCGCTCTACCACATTGAGGGCGTCACTCCCGAAGCCTCTCCCAACGTGGTTATGCCCAATGCTGAGCATATGGTCGTGGAGGATTTGAGTGAAGGCTACCAGATGCTCAATAGCGATGATGGCCGCACTATTGACTTGGTGTGGATGGGGTGTCCACACGCCTCGCGGGAAGAGCTTGCACACATCGTTGAGCTGCTGCGCGGGCGGCGTATACAGGTGCCGCTGTGGGTGACGATGGCGCGGAGTGTCCGCGATGAGGCCAAACAGGCCGGTCTGGTCGACCAGCTAGAGGCGGCGGGCGGGAAGATTATCGCTGATACGTGTTTGGTGGTGGCTCCGGTCAATACATTAGGCTTCCACCGTATCGCCACCCCGTCCGGCAAGGGAGCCTACTATGTGCCGACACACTCTGGCATTTCTGTGCGGTATGGCTCAGTTGAGGCGTGCGTCGAAGCGGCAATTACTGGCGAGTGGGAGGCATAATCATGGCGACACATACGGCTCATACGCCCAAAACGTTGATTGGGCGCGTCATCAAGGCGGGGCAATCGCAAGGCATCGCACTGGTCTCCCCGGAACCAATCGGCTTTTTCGGCCTTATCGACCCCGAAACCGGCATTATCCTGGAGAAGGGCCACCCGCTTGAAGGGCAATCTATCGCTGGACGGGTGTTGGTTTTCCCCACCGGCAAGGGCAGTACTGTCGGTAGCTATAGCCTCTTCCGGCTGGCAAAGGCGGGGCGTTCTCCCATCGCCATCATCAATGCAGAAAGTGAGCCTATCGTCGCCGTTGGGGCCATCATCAGCAATATCCCGATGGTCGATAGCGTGGAGATTACCCACATCAGCACCGGCGATACGGTCGCCGTCGATGGCGAGCGCATCACCGTGTATGCGGCGGGGTGAGGGGGAGAGGGTATGTCGACTGATCATGGTCGTCTGATAGTACCTTTAGTACCTTGCTCCGTATTCTCAAAGGCTATAGGAATCATGTCTGGAGCGTAGCGTGGTCACCCGATGGCATCACTCTCGCCTCTGGTTCATGGGACAGGAAGATACATCGTTCTATCTTGCAAACGGGTTCTGGGTGTGGTATAGTTACGTGTGCCGCACGCGGCCACCACCCGCCCCGAACTGCGGGCGGCAAAACCCGACGGCTGATGCGGGTGGCACACCGAGGCGGGGATGTGGCGGAATGGCAGACGCGCATGCCTTAGGAGCATGTGCCGCAAGGCGTGTGGGTTCAAGTCCCACCATCCCCACCATCTGTTTCTTCAATGGGTGTTTTTTTCTCCAGCCAGCGCCCACTCCTCATCTTTTTCCTTTCCCCTTGATATTGGCTCATGCTTTCCTACCGACGTTCCATTTTGGTTGTTTTTCTCCCTCATACGATCCCATACGATTTTCGCAATGGCAGAGATGGTGTATACTACATGTCCGTGGTAGAGTAGGGGGAACCGGAAGCAACGATGTGGTGTTTCTGGTCGAGTAAGAATGTGCGATAATGCGCGTTTGTGAGGTAGGATGCATGGCAAAAATCCTCCTGATGAGAGATAATAGGAACTGTGATAACCTTGTGCTTGCGACAAAAGCGAAGTAACGTTATCGTTGCAGCGGACAGAGGAGAAGAGGGCGTACGTGTGAAGCAGAAGCAACCTCACCTCATGACCAAGGGTATGTGATGTGCCAATGTTCTTGGCAAAAAGCTGCTCGCCAGATCTACGAATGCCCCAAACTACCCATATCTGAATTGCACTGACCGCTCGTGCTGCCGAGGAAGGCCACGAGCGAGGGTTGGTTGTAGGTTGCGATGAGTATGAGAGAAAGCTCGCGGATATTGTTTGACACTCCACAGATGATCTATAAGAAAACCCAGCTCCTCTCACGCTCTCAAGGAGATAGTAGCGCATGCAACCCGATCAGGGTTTTATCCTTGTGGTAGACGACAACGAAGCAAACCGCGATGTCCTATCTCGCCGTCTCCAACGCCAGGGGCACATAGTGACATCCACCGATAATGGGCGTGAAGCGCTGGTGCTTGTACGTCAACACGCCTTTGATCTCATCCTTCTCGACATTATGATGCCTGATATCAATGGGTACCAAGTGTTGGAAACCCTCAAAGCAGACCCGGTGTTGCGCTACATTCCGGTCATCATGATCTCAGCGCTTGACGACATCGAGAGCGTGGTGCGGTGTATTGGCCTTGGTGCTGAGGACTACCTCGCCAAGCCCTTCAACCCCATCCTGCTCAAGGCACGGGTTAACGCATGTCTTGAGAAGAAACGGTTGCGAGACCAAGAACGTGCCTACCTTGAGACAATCAAGCAAGAAATGGAGCTTGGACAACGTATTCAGCTTGATTTCCTGCCAGAGAGCCTGATCCAGCCCGACAACTGGTTAATAGATGTCTTCTTTGAACCTGCGTCGGAGGTGGCTGGCGATTTCTACGACGTTTTTTGGTTGCCCAACAAGCACATTGGCCTGATTATTGCCGACGTCTGTGATAAGGGCGTGGGGGCGGCACTGTTTATGGCGCTGGTGCGGAGCCTGATCCGCGCATTTGCCGAGCAAGTCGCCATTTCGCCGGTCGACGCGCTGGACGCCATCCCGATGACAAACAACTACATTGCCCGGCACCACCACAACCACCGCAGCCGCACCCATATGTTTGCGACGCTTTTCTTCGGCGTGCTCAACCCCGACACTGGCGAATTGACCTACATCAATGCAGGGCACGAAGCTCCCATCTTGATAGGCGAAAAAGGTATCAAAGGGTTTTTGGAGACAACCGGCCCGGCTGTTGGGTTGATGGCCGAATCGGTCTTCACCGTCGGCCAGACAACCATCGATCCCGGGGTCTCCGTCTTTGCCTATACCGACGGCGTGACCGAAATGCGTGACCCTCAAAATCATTTCTTTGGAGAAGATCAGTTGTTCTCTATACTCAATGTGCCAAGTATGAACCCATCAGAAGTGCTTCTCCAGGTGCAGCAAAAATTGCATGATTATATGGGAAGTAACAAATCGCTGTCGGATGATATTACCATGTTGGCGTTCCAACGAAAGAAATCTCGTCTTGCATTAGAATCTTAAGCCACATTTTTTGAAAGTATGACATCATCTTCAATATCATCTGAACATCCCGAATATTCCGCTCCTCCCGAGCCAACCAAGCTTCCACTTCGCCACAGCGAGCTGACGGAGGTTATCGATCTGGCATTGTGTGCCGGACAGCTTTTGATGCAATATGGTGCCGAATCGCACCGTGTTGAGGAGACCGTCCACCGTTTGGGCACTGCGCTTGGCTGCGATTGGATGGATGTCTTCGTCGCGACAAACGCCGTGCAAGTCACGACAGTAAGTGGCGGCGAGTTTCGTACCAAGATCCGGCGCGTGGTAGACGGCGGCGTGAATATGACGGTCGTTTCTGGCGTCAACCACCTCAGCCGACGGGTTGAGCTGCAAGAGCTGGATAGGCAGGGGGTGCGTGCCGAACTTGACCGCATTGGACAGGAACCTCACCATTACAATCGTTGGCTGATGGCCGGTATGGTTGGGCTAGGCTGTGGGGCATTTAGCCAGTTGTTTGGGGGAGACTATATCATGCTTGTTGTGACGATGATTTCGTCTACTATTGCGATGATTGTCCGGCAAGAGATGCAGCACCATCGCTTTAATACGCTCTTAGTTGTAATCGTATCCTCATTTGTGGCAAGTTTGATAGCAAGCAGTGCCTCGTTCTTCTACCCCAACGAGAAGGTAAACACCGCAATGACCGCATGTGTGCTCTTACTTGTTCCGGGCGTCCCACTCATCAACGCGGTCGAAGACTTGGTCAAGGGTCATCCGGTGGTTGGTGTTGCCCGCGGGGCGACAGGAGCGCTTATCACCCTTGCCATCGCCTTGGGGATTATTCTTGCCATCAATGTGACAGGGGTGACGGGGATGAATGGCATATGACCATATTTGGTGCATTGTGGTTCCTCATCAAAGATGCGTTTTGGTCAGGGGTTGCCTCGCTTGCATTTGCTGTCATGTTCAATGTCCCCGTGCGGACGCTTGGCGCGTGTGCGCTTGGCGGAGCCGTTGGCTATCTCATCCGCACCATCCTGATGGAAGGCGGGATTGGGATTGAGGGCGCGACGCTTGCCGGTGCGACGGTGGTGGGGTTTATGGGCGAGATGTTTGCACGGCGGTGGTCTGCGCCTGCGTCGGTGTTCACCGTCCCCGCCGTCATCCCAATGCTGCCAGGAACCTTTGCCTACAACACGATGATCGGGGTATTGCGCATCGCCTCGCATGGGGAAGCAACCCCGATCTCCCTCATCATCTCAACCGCGGTCAACGGCAGTAAGACAGTCCTCATTCTTTCCGCTATCGCGATAGGTATCGCTGCCCCCGCCCTGCTCATATACCAAAGACGCTTGCCTCCTGGGCAACGAAGTTGAAGATAGTCAAGATAATCTCAACTTTTATCTATTTCCAAGAATGCTCTGTTATTGTGAACACGCTGGCACTTTTCTTGCTATGAACATCGCATAGGGTTCAGGCAAAAAACCGACAGTGTTTGTATGATTGGGCGGAAGAAATAGAAAGGAGGAGCGGTGTTCCTCATTGCAGAGGGTTTTTCGCACCGCTATTTCAATGGCAGAAGAACAAGGACAAGAACAAGGACAAGAACAAGGGCAAGCATCAAAGAAAGGGCTTTTCACCCCGCGCAATATCATTATTGCGGTGGTTGTGTTGTGGATCGTCATAAGTATCCCTGCTTGGTTTTTCCAGACCAACCCGCCGGTGCAGAACGAACCGGCGTGGGATAGCGACCAAACCCGTGCTCTTGCGCAACGGGCCTGTTTCGATTGCCACAGCAACGAGACCAAATGGCCGTTGTACAGCCGTGTTGCGCCTCTCTCCTACTGGATCAACCTTCACGTGCTAGAGGGGCGGGAGGAGCTGAACTTTTCCGAGTGGGGGACGGCTTCGCAAGAAGAACAACACGCTATTTTGGCTGCCCTTGGCCTCAACCCCACCACCGCCTATGCGAATGGTGACGAGGAAGAGGGCGAGGAAGGTGAAGGCGAAGGCCACGGCGAAGGGCCAGGCGAGATCGTTGAGGTGATCGAGGAAGGCGAAATGCCATTGCCGAGCTACCTCATTGCGCACCCGGAAGCCAGGCTCACCGAGACAGAAAAGCAACAATTGATAGATGGCTTCAAGGCGACTTTCTCCGGCCAGCGGGGCGGTGAGAGTGAATCAGAAGGTGAAGAGGAAGAAGAAGAGGAGGAAGGTGAGCAGGAATAATAAGGCCACATTTCCTCGCTTTTACTTCATAGCTGTCTGATATCGAACGGTACCTTCCCCTTTCCGTATTATAATAGAGAGGTCATAGAGATCACACGTGCGTCATATATAGCAGGTGTGATCTCGCTATCTCCTCATTCAAGAGAATATCATCCTCTCTTGTACCCCAGGTGTACACCCTGGTAGCATTGGGTACCTATCAAATATCTACCTCCCCCCATACCAACGGCTGTGAGGTGACCAAAATTCGTGTGGCACATTATGACTCTTCGTAAAAAAACACTGCTGACCATTTCCATCACTGTCATCGTTCTCATGACAACTATCTATGCAATTCTCTCGCAAGTTCTCCTCAAGGGGTTTACCTCACTCGAATACCGCTATGCCCACAAGGATGTTGAACGGTTTGTCGATACCCTTGAGGTCTCTCTCGACCAACTAAACGCACATGTGAGGGATTGGGCTGCATGGGATGACACCTACCAGTTCATCGTAGACGAAAACAAGACCTACGAGCAAAGCAACCTCGGCAATCAAACGCTTCACTATCTTGAAATCAACCTGATGGCGTTTCTCGACACGTCTGGCTCGATTGTATACACCAAGATGATAGACCTTGACACCGAAAAGGTTATCTCACTCCCCCCTGAGCTTCCCTCCCTCCTCAAAGATGATGCTATTCTTCATCATGGCCCACATGTTTGCACAGGCAAGACTGGCATCATGATGATCGGCAATCAACCGATGTTGATAGCTGCCCACCCCATCATGACGAGCCGGTGTCAAGGGCCGGTGCGGGGAACAATGATTATAGGGCGCTACCTCGACTGGGAGAAGATCCAAGAACTCAACAAGCAGACGCACGTCTTTGCTAGTGTATTGACGCCTTCAGAGATCGAGATCCTCCAAGATACGGAGGAGGCGCATGAGAAGATCTCCGAAACCAACCCGATTGTCTCGCTGCCGCTCAGCCAAGACTCCATCGCGGGCTACACCATGCTGCAAGATATCCACGGCGAGCCTGCCTTGATGCTGCGGGTCGTCAATTGGCGCGATATCTTCCAGCAAGGGCAAGCCAGTCTCTACTACCTGATGATCTCCATTATCCTCATCAGCATTGCGTCTGGTGCGGCCATTATCACCCTGCTGGAGAAAGTGGTGCTGTCGCGGCTTGCCCACTTGAGCAGCCAGGTCAATACGATTGGCGCGACCGGCGACCTCTCAGACCGGGTGGATTACACCGGCCATGATGAATTGACCATCTTGGCGAAAAATATCAACCGGATGCTTGGGGCGCTTGAGATGGCGCAACACGAACGCCAACAGAGTGAAGCCCGCTACCGCGCCGTCATTGAGCAGGCGTCCGAAGGCATTTTTCTCTTCGATGTAGAGAGCCGCTATATCATTGAAAGCAATGCCGCTTTTGAGCGCATTTTCGGCTACAACAAGGATGAGATCCGCCAACTCACGGTCTACCACTTAGTTGCCCATGATCCCTCCAATATCGACCAACACATCCAGCGCGTCCAGCAAAACAAGCGGTTTTTCCTTGGCGAACGGCAATACCGCCGCAAAGATGGCAACCTGGTTGATGTGGAGGTCAGTTCGGTGCATATTAGCTTCCGAGGCCGCGATTTGCAGTGTGCGGTGGTTCGCGATATCACCGACCGCAAACAGCGCGAACGCGAAATGCATGCGATTGCCATTGTTGCCTCTGCTTTGCGCTCTATCCCCACCCGCGCCCGTATGATCCACGTCATCCTCGAGCAAACTGAAGCGTTGTTGCATGCGCACGACAGCGCCCTGATGATGGCCATACCCGGCAGCAATGCGGTGAGTGTGGAGCTTGCGCACGGCCAATGGACCACCTCGACCGGCCGTCGGTTCCACCGTACCGACCTGCTTGAGCCAAACCCCGATGTCCAGTTTTGCCCGCTCTCACCCTCGCCAGAGGCAGTTGCGTGTGCCCCCCTCATCACCAATGGCCACACGATTGGCGCGCTGTGGATTGGCAGAGACACGCATATGAGCCGCACAGAGCTGCGCATCCTGACGGCGATTGGCGATATTGCGGCGGCGGCCATACACCGTGCCTCGCTCTACGAACAGACGGAGCACCATGTCAAGGAGCTAACGACCCTCCATGCCATCGATATGGCCATTAGCTCAACACTTGATCTCTCTTCAATGCTCAAGGTCTTCCTCGATCAAGTCATCACCCACTTGCCCATTGACGGGGCGGCGCTTATGCTCTACAACCCCTACATGCGTACGCTCACCTATGCATCTGGCCGCGGCGAAGATGGCTATGCGATGGAGGGATTTGAGTGCCGGTTGGGGGAGGGGCAGGCCGGACGTGCTGCTCTTGAACGCCATATCGTGACGCTCAAACGCAATGACGACGGGACATGGTACACCGAGCCTGACTATGCGCTCTACTCACGGCTCAACAAGCCATTCCCCGCCACCTATGCCGTCCCGCTGATTGCCCGTGGCGAGGTCAAGGGCGTGATGCAGCTCTTCCACCGCACCAACTTCGACCCAGACCCGGAATGGCCCGACTTCTTGGAGGCGCTTGCCGCCCACACCGCCATCGCTATCGATAATATTCAGTTGCTGCAAGACCTCCAGCGCTCCCGTGATGAGCTAACCCTCACCTACGACGCCACGTTGGAGGGGTGGGTGCGCGCGCTTGACCTCCGTGACAAGGAGACCGAAGGCCATTCACAGCGCGTCACGCGGATGACCGTCCGGCTGGCAGAGGCGATGGGCATGAGCAACGCCGAATTGATGCATGTCCGGCGTGGGGCGCTCTTGCACGATATTGGCAAGATCGGCATCCCCGATTCAATCCTGCTTAAGGCCGGGCCGCTCACCCCCGAAGAGCAACAACGGATGCGCAAACATCCCGAATATGCCTACAGTATGCTTGCTCCTATCACCTACCTCCGCCCCGCTCTTGACATTCCCTATTGCCATCACGAGCGGTGGGATGGGACAGGCTACCCGCGTGGCCTCAAGGGCGAAGAGATACCGCTTGCAGCGCGCATTTTTGCCGTGGTCGATGTGTGGGATGCCTTGCTTTCCGACCGCCCCTACCGCAAGGGGTGGAATCCTGAAGATGTCTACGAACACATAGAATCACGGGCCGGAAACCATTTCGACCCCAAGGTTGTTGATGCATTCCTGGAACTTGTCCAGGCAGAAAGGAATATCCATATATGATGATGAAACACACCCAAACACTCCTCATCCTCCTCTGTAGCGCACTGGTAGCAACTGCATTGGCGGGCTGTGGTTCGCAAACAACTCCCTCAGAACCAACCACCGCTCCCACCGAGGAGACGGCTGATGAGACGGCTGAGGAACCCACCGACGAGACGGCTGAAGAACCAACCACCGCTCCCACCGAGGAGGCGGCTGATGAGACGGCTGATGAGCCAGCCGACTCTGCCACACCTCCGCCGGGCGTTGAGGTGGTCGAAGCAACTTACCAAGATCCGCCTACCGAGAGCGCCGATATCTTCCAGACCTACTGCAGCGCCTGCCATGGCAAGCAAGGGCAAGGGACTGATATCGCTCCCGCGCTCTTCACCGGCGATGTGCAGGACAAGAGCGATCAAGAGATAGCCCAAACCATCCAGATGGGTGTCTCTGGCACGGCGATGGCAGGATGGCAGCGCGTCTTCGATGAGAACCAGATCAACAACCTCGTCTCCTACATCAAGCGGGAGGAAAAAACGACCCCCGCCACCCGCGCTCAAACCACGCCCACGCCTATCGACCCGGACGATACCGAAGCGATGCTGGCGCTTGGTGAACACCTGTACACCACCACTTGCGCCTCGTGCCACGGCGAGAATGGGCAGGGTGGTATCGGCCCGTCTCTCAACAGTCAACAAGTTCTCACCCGCCTCGACAATGCGTGGATACGCGACACAATTATCTCTGGCGGGTGGCGGCCCGACTCCGAAATGCCTGCTTTCGGCCAGCACCTCACCAAGAACGAGATCGAAGCGTTGGTGCAATACATCCGAGCGTGGGAACCTACGGCCCCCTGGGTTAACGATCCACGTGGCTCATCGCTCGTTGCCCGCGGTTATGGCCAGGGCCAAGGCCAAGGTCAGGGCCAAGGTCAGGGTCAGGGCCAAGGTCAGGGTCAGGGCCAAGGTATGAGCCAAGGACGTGGTCAGGGTCAAGGACGTGGTCAGGGTCAGGGTCAGGGCCAGGGCCAAGGTATGGGCCAAGGCCAAGGCCAGGGGATGGGTCAAGGACGCGGTCAAGGGCAGGGCCAAGGCCAAGGCGAAGGACGTATGCGCACCGCCACCAAGATGAGTACGAGTGGAGAAGTGGTGAATGTGCGTGGTGCGCTGTTGCAGTTTGAGGATGAGGATGGCGAGGTGATAGAAGCGATCCTCGGCCCATCGTGGTACTGGCAAGAAAACCAGATAGCACTCAACGAGGGTGATATGATAGAGTTCACCGGCTTTGAGCTTCCCGACTTCTACACGATGGCGGGGACGGTCACCAATACAACCACCGGCGAGACCTATCAAGCCCGCGACGACAACGGCAGACCGGTGTGGCATTGAGACGAATGGCTTTCTATCCCTTGATGAAGATTGAACGAACAGGAATATACTAATGAATATCTTCCTGTACATCTTGCTTTTTGCGGCACTCATCGTGATGCTTGCCCTTATCGTGGTGAGTGTCCGCTCATTGCTTGTCAAACAGCGTGCTCTGCTGCTTTGGGAGACGCTTACAACCCTCCCGCCGTCCACTGGCCACCCGACAACGGGTGATGAGCCACGGTTTGACGCGAGTATGCTGGCAGATCTTCCCGAGCCGGTGCAGCGCTACCTCCGACATGCCATCGCGGCTGATACGCCCTTGGAGAGGCCGGTGCTGCTCGATATGACGGGGGAGATCAAGCTCAAAGAGGCGTGGTACCCCTTCACGGGTCAAGAGGTCATCTCTGCCGACGGTTTTCTGTGGAAGGCGTCGCTCTCTATGAACAACCTCCCCGTGCACGTCTTCGATAGCTACTACCACGGCAGCGGCGATGTCCGGGTGTTTATTGGGCCGTTGCTTATGTTGCACCAATCAAATCCAGACGTCAATCTGTCTGCCGCCGGACGGCTTGCCATCGAGCTGCTCTGGTCTCCAACCAACCTGCTCCCGCGCGATGGCCTTTCGTGGGAGGCAGACGACCCCCACCACATCTCCGCGACCATCCACATAGATAACACGCCCCACACCATCACCTTTGTGATAGACGATGAGGGGCGGCTGTGTGAAGGCTCTATGCAGCGGTGGAATGGCGACGAACAGCAGTATGACACCTTTGGCTTTCGGATGGAGGAAGAAGAGACATTCGGCGGGCTGACTGTACCATCGCGCGGCGAGGTGGGGTGGTGGTATGGCACCGAACGCTACGAAACAGCGGGGAAGTTTTTCACATTTTCGCTTGAACATGCTCGTCTCCTCCCATTATCCACCTAAGTGTATGTTGCGTATATGACAATACGTTGTTGATTCCCCTGGTTGAGAGCCATTTCGATCAGGGGATCACATATAAGGGCTTATAAACATCCTCCCTCCACCAAAAAACCTCTTTTCTCTTCTTTGCATTTTTGCCTGATCATGTTAGAATCGTGAGAGACCTGTGTCTTTTACGCGGAAACGCAGACAATCCTCACTCTCTGTATAACTCCAAATAGCGTTAACGCACAAACCCAACCTAGGAAATGCCCAGAGATAGTCGCGGTACCGAGGTGTATCGGTGGGATGCTATCTCCACAGGAAACCATCGCATGAAACATGAGCAACAACCCTCCAACCACGAGCTTCAAGGGTATTGCGATGCATTGCAACAGCGCATTCAAGACCTTGAGCAGCAGATAGAAGAGTTGATGCCCTACAAAGTGGTTGTTGAGCAGATGCCAGCGGGTGCTTCTTTCTACTCGCCCGACGGCACCATGATGATGGCCAATACTCATCTCCAGCACACGCTCAACACCTCTGCAGAAGAGATTGTAGGGAGATACAACATATTCCAAGCTCCTGAAGAGATAAACAAGGTATCGGCCAAGCACTTCCAGCGCGCCCTGCAAGGTGAACAAACCACCACTCCCCCAACCAGCTACCATCTTGACCGTGCAGGCTTTCCGACCTCACCCAATCACCTACCGCTCTGGCTGCAATCGTCTTTCATCCCCATCTACGGCCAAAATAGCTCACTGCAGAGCGTTGGTGTTGTTTGTATCGACCTGACCGGCCAAATCACCTCTGAGCAAGAGCTGCAGAAGAGTGAACGACGGTTTCAGACGTTGATAGAGCACAATGCCGACGCGATGATTGTCATTCAGGACGACCATATTCGCTTTTCCAACCCTGCTGCCGCGGCTCTCTTCGGCTGTGGTGTCAATGATCTACACGGCTATCCGTTTGGCTACCCCGTTACCATCGATTCGAAGATCGAGGTAGATATCTACAATAGGCATGGGAGACATATCATTGCCGAGATGTGCGTTGTCGAGACGGAGTGGGAACAACAGCCCGCCTATTTGGCCACACTCCGCGACATCACCGAACACAAACGTGTCCAACAAGAGCTTATCGATACCCACCGCGAGCTTGAGCGGCGTGTCGCCGAGCGCACCACCGAACTCCACCTTGCCAACGCCGTCCTGAAGCAAAAAATCGATGAGGCAGAACAGATTACGTCTGCCCTGCGCGACAGTGAAGATCGCTATCGCACGATTGTGACCAATGTGCCGGTGGTTATCTTTACGACAAATGAGGACGGTATTTTGACGCTCTCTGAAGGGAAAGGCTTAGAAGAACTGGGCCTCAAGCCGGGACAACTCGTCGGGCAATCGATTTTCGATATCTATCATGATATTCCTGATGGACTTGATGCCGTCAGACGTGCGCTTCAGGGTGAGTTTGTTATTTGGGAGGGCCAGGTGATGGGCCGAACGTATGAGTCGCGCCTCACCCCCATTTTCAATGAGACAGGGAAGGTTATCCGCATCATCGGGCTGGCGATAGACGTGACCGAGCGCAAAGCCGCAGAGCAAGCTATCTATGAAGCAAAACAGGATTTGGAGAAGCGGGTCGAAGAGCGTACTGCCAAGCTGCGCATCCTCAACGAAGAGCTATCGCAGGCCATCCGCGCCAAAGATGATTTTCTCGCCAATATGAGCCACGAATTGCGTACGCCTCTCAACGCCATTTTGGGCCTTTCCGAAGCGATACAAGAGGGGATTTATGGCGAGGTAACCGAAGGACAAGCCAAAACACTCCGCACGATCGAGACAAGTGGCCAACATTTGCTCTCGCTCATCAATGATATCCTCGATCTCTCAAAGATTGAGGCAGGCAAGATGGAGCTTGACTATACCACGGTCAATGTGAAACGTATCTGCCGCGAGAGTCTGGAGTTTGTGACCCATCAGGCCAACCAAAAACGCATTGATGTGACCTTCGAGATAGATGTCAGTGTGACGACGATTGAGGCGGATGAGCTACGTCTCAAGCAAATCCTCATCAATTTGCTAACCAACGCGGTCAAGTTTACGCCAGAGGGCGGGTTTATCGGCTTGGAAGTCAGTGACAGTGAAGAGGTGATAAGTTTTATCATTTGGGATACGGGTATTGGCATTGAGACTGCTATGCTCCCCAACCTCTTCCGGCCCTTCGTGCAGCTTGACAGCGGCCTCAACCGTCGGCATGGCGGGACAGGTCTTGGTCTTGCGTTGGTGGCGCGGCTGAGCGAGTTGCACGGCGGCAGCGTGGCGGTTGAAAGCCAACCGGCGCAGGGGAGCCGTTTTACGGTCTTCATCTCCAAGTGCATCGCCCCTCAGGATATTGAAAGACATGAAGGACGACCATCGCTAAAGAAGCCAGAATTACCAACCGTGGACTTGCAAAAACCAGCCGCAACCAATCGCCCCACAACCACGACCTCAACCACGACCTCAACAACCAACTCAACCACGACCTCAACCAATGATACGCACTCACCCACCTCAGCTCACACCATTTTGCTTGCGGAAGATAGCGAAACGACGATTAGCATCATTTCCGACTACCTGATGAGCAAGGGGTTTCATATTATTGTGGCGATGGATGGCCAACAAGCAGTGGAATATGCAATTAGGTATCAGCCTGATGTCATCTTGATGGATGTGCAGATGCCGGTGATGGATGGGCTTGCCGCTATCGAACAGCTACGCGACCACCCCCGCACTGCTCATACCCCCATCATCGCGTTGACGGCCCTGGCAATGGTGGGCGACCGTGAGCGGTGTCTCAATGCGGGGGCGGATGACTATCTGAGCAAGCCGGTCAGGCTTAAGGAGCTTACCAAGATTATCCAGTCGATGATTGGCTCATGATCCCTTTCAAAGCCGTTTACCGAAGAGAGGGCAATTGGTAGAGTTCGTCGATCACCCGTTCTGCCACCTCCTGCTCCCCAAACTCCCGCTCGACCTTCTGCCGCGAATATGCCCCATACGATGCCCGTAGAGACTCATCCTGCAGCAGCCGATCAATCGCGTTGGTCAATGCGTTTGCGTCCTTGATCGGGATGAGAAAGCCATTTTTGCCATCTTCCACCACGTCGCGGCACCCAATGCTGTCGGTCGTGACTATGGGTTTGCTCATTGCCATCGCCTCTAGCATACTCCGCGGGATGCCTTCGGGGTAGTAGGAGGGCAGGACGGCCACATCTGCCAACGACCACACATCGCGCACATCCTTGCGGTAGCCTACCCACCGAAAACAGTCAGACTGGTGTGCTTCTAAGTAGGAACGCGGCACTGCATCAGGCCCCTCCTCAACCGCCCCCGCCAGTAAAAACATCACCCGGTGGCGCGTTGATATGGCGGAGGCGGCAGCCAAAAACTCCTCAACGCCCTTACTCCAATAGGCGCGCGCCACCATCATCACAATGGAGACATCTTCGGGGACACCAAACTCCTGCCGCAATGATTGCTTGTGCTCTTGAGAGACAGCATTGGCGTGGTAATCATCCAGATTGACGCCGCTACTCTTGATAAGCACTGCCTTCTCACGCGCTATCATGCCAGAGGTCACGAAGAATTCAAGGTCGTCGCCATTGAGAAACTGCACGCGGTCGGTAAATCGGAAGGCGAAGCGGTAGAGAGCCATCACCATACGGCGGAGCAGGGCGCGTTTCAGCCCTACCGTCTCGGTGAAGACTGACCCCCGCCCCCGCACTGACCCCACAATCGTCTTGACCCCTGCCATCTTGGCAGCGAGCGTCCCGTAGATGTTTGGCTTGATGGTGTGCGTATGCACCAAAGCAAAGTCGCCGCGACGGTATACCCCATACAATGCCCACAGCAGCCGGATATCACGGACGGGGTTGAGGAACCGGCCCAAGGGCACAACTTGATAGGTCGTCCCCAGCGACTGGATTGGCTCGACATATTCTCCCGCTGGCCCAACGATGGTCACTGCCGCGCCGCGCCGCTGCAATGCCGCTATCAGCCCGCGATGGAACGTCCACACGGAGAAATCTGCCGGTACGGTCAAGGCAACCTTTGTTGCGGCCCTTGCATCGTCTCTTGCATCGTCTCTTGCATCGTCTCTTGCGCCGCCCATCTCCTCATGTGTATCCTCTGCTTCGCTCACGATGCCCTCTTCTCTAGCTATTGCTACTGTTCGATACCCCGCTGTTGCTCCTCAAGCCACGCCTGGAACATCAACACCGTCCACAAGCGATATTTCCAATTCCGTACCCCGTCGCAATGCTCTTGCCACACGGTGCGGATGGCGTCAGGTTGCAGAAATCCTTCGTCACGCAGCCGCCGCTCGTCTAACAACGACTCGGCCCACTCTCGCAGGGGGTCTCGCAGCCACTGGCCAATGGGCATCCCAAAGCCGGTTTTCTTGCGTTCGAAGAGGTCAGGTGGGAGATATTGGTGTAAAATCTGGCGCAAGAGCCATTTGCCCTGCCGGTGGCGCACCTTGAAGCGGAGTGGCAACGTCCACGCAAACTCGACGATACGGTGGTCAAGGAGCGGGACGCGTGATTCCAAGCTCACGCCCATACTTGCCCGGTCTACCTTCACCAAGATATCGTCAGGCAGGTAGGTATGCGCATCTACATACATCATCAAGTGGATCGGATCGCCGAACCGTGGCCATCCTTCTGTCCGGCCCTGCTCAAAGAAGGTCTGCAGTGGGCGGCTCCCTCTGACTGCCTCTGACGGGTCGTTCCACTGCAGGAAGACGCCGTAGTAGAGGTCGTCAAGGCGGCTTGAGGTGAGGAGGTTGGCTCCTTTGCGCAGCCGGTCGCCGACTGAAGCCATCCGCCCATAGCCGCCAACCAGCGGGGCCAGCCACCCAAACCCCCGGTTGAGCCAATCGACGGGGAGCGAGGTGATACCCCGCGCAATCAACTGCCGTACTGCTTGTGGCATCCACCCAATACCCCGCCACCACGATGATATTTCCTGGTAGCGCCCGTAGCCGCCAAACAGCTCATCTGCCGCATCGCCCGACAGACTAACAGTCACGTGGCGGCGGGTCAGCTCTGATACGAGGAAGGTCGGGATTTGCGAGTTGTCGGCAAAGGGTTCATCGTACAGTGTTGGCAGGCGCGGGACAACCGCCATCGCCTCCTCAGCCGTCACGTATAGTTCTGTGTGGTCAGTGCCAAGCCGCCGCGCTACCTCATTCGCATAGTGGGCTTCATTGTAACTATCTTCGTGGAAACCGATGGTAAACGTCTTGACTGGCTGCTCACTCTGCTCCTGCATCAGGGCGACGGTGGTGGAAGAATCGATCCCGCCCGACAGAAATGCCCCCAATGGCACATCGGCAATCATCTGTTGGGCGACCGACTCCCGCAGAAGGGCGTGGAGCCGCTCAATCGCTTCCTCATCAGTGCCGCGGAATGGCAATGATAACCCTGTCTCAACCACGCGCTGCAATGACCAATAGGGCGTCGGTTGCGGCTCAAAGCTCCTGCCTTCGCGTTGGCAGCGGTCAAGGGGGAGGTGCAGGACGGTGGCAGGGGGGAGCTTCTTGATATGCTCATAGATGGTGTAGGGAGAGGGGATGTATGAGAGCCGGATGTAGAGCGCTAGCACGTCGCGGTTCATCGTGCCGCGCCAGGAGGGGTGCACGCGCAATGCTTTCAGCTCGGAGCCAAAGAGGAACGTATCACCCATCCAGCCGTAGTAGAGCGGCTTTTCGCCGATCCGGTCGCGGGCCAGGGTGAGAACACGATCCTGTTTATCCCACAGCGCAAAGCTAAACATCCCCACAAAGCGTGACAATGCCTGCTCCACCCCCCACCGGCATATCGCGGCAAGCAGCACCTCGGTGTCGGAGTGGCCGCGGAATGCAACCCCTTCTGTCTCAAGCATCTGCCGCAGCGCGCGGAAGTTGTAGATCTCTCCGTTGAAGACGACCACAAACCGCCCGTTGGCAGAGACCATCGGCTGATGGCCTTCGGGCGACAGATCGACGATGGAGAGCCGTCGGTGGCCAAGCGCGATGCCCCGTTCGACATCCACCCACGCGCCCGCATCATCTGGCCCACGGTGGTGCATGGTGGCGGCCATCCGCGTGACAATGTGTTCCCATTCGTGTGGCTGCTGTTCTCCCCCTTGGTCACGGGAGCAGTCGAGAAAGCCGACGATTCCGCACATAGCTCAGACCTCTTGATAGATCGCTTTATACTGCGCCACAACCACCGGCAGGTTGAAGTGGTGAGCGACCCGTTCACGAGCCATCTGCCCCAACGTCGCCCGCCCTTCGTACCCAATATCGATCAATTCGTGCCATGCTGCCGCCAACATCAGCGGGTTTTGCGGCGAGACCACCCGTCCGGTCTTCCCGACAATCGCCGCGGCATCGCCCACATCCGTCACCACGCAGGGCACACCACATGCCATCGCCTCGCCCACCACATTGGGGAATGCTTCGCCAAAGAAAGAGCACATCGTCGCAATATCAAGCGAAGCAGTCAATTGGGGCAGATCATCGCGCCACCCGAGCAAGTGAAAGCGATTTCGGATACCCGCCTCATCGATCCACCCCTCCAGCATCTGGTTGCCCCACGAGACATCCTCGCCGCACAAGATGAAGTGTATATCTGGCTCAACGCGGAGCAAGGCCGAGGCTGCCTTCACAAAGGTATGATGGTCTTTCTGCGGGTGAAACCGTGCGATAAGCCCAATGAGCAGGGTCTTGGGCGAGAGGCCAAGCTCCTGCCGAACCGCTTCCCGTGCTTTGGCATTGGGGCGAAATTGCTCCAACTCAAACCCGTTTGGTATTACTCGCATATGTGGTTTATAGTAGCCGACCTGAACATGCGTCTCTTGCGCTGTTTCCGAGCACACAATGATCTTGCGTGGAATCCATCGGGAGAGATTGGCACAAATCCGTACTGTCCACGTCAACAGCGGCTTGTCACCTTCGGGGTTGAGCGTGCTGTGGCGGATATTCCACACCACAGCGCGGGTACCGGCAAGTTTGGCGGCAACCCCGCCCATCAAGTCGGCGTGATACATCCACGTTTGCACGACATCTGCCCGAAAACGACGAATGTGCCTGATGAGCCGGAGCATGCTGCGGAGGTCTGGCACACCACGCTGCATCCCAAGCGCAGTCACAGGAATACCCAACGCACGGATACGTTCCCCCACCGGCCCAACACTCGTTAGCGAGACAACTTCGACCACAAAGTGCGATTCCTGTCTCATTCCCTTGAGGAGCTTGAAGAGCATCATCTGCGCTCCTCCTGTATCAAGGCTCGTGATGACATGGAGAACCTTTTTCATAACCACCTCTGCAATGCACGCTATCTCAAAAGAGCACCATTTTTAATTATCGTATCACAGAACTCAAAAGATGACTACCCCGCTGCTACTTTATGGGGCGTGGGTATGTTCTTTCAACGTCCTTTCAACGTCCTTTCAACGTCCTTTCAACGTCCTTTCAACGTCCTTTCAACCGCGAGCAGAGCGATAGGGACGGGTCACGGTGGAAGGGTCGCGGTTGATGACCACTCCGGCTGGCCGTAGCGCAAACCGCTCACACCGCCGTTGGGTCTGCTGCAATATCTCGACCTTCGTGGCACGTACTTTGGCCACCAGAATAGTCATATCGCAGAACCCTCCCACCACCAACCCATCAACGACTGGCAATAGGGGCGGGGTGTCAAAAATCACCATATCATAGCCGTCAATGAGCGCACTCATAAGCTCTTCCATACGGGAAGAAGTCATCAGCTCGACCGGCAGAGCGGGGAGTGGGCCGCTTGTCAACACGGTCAGGTTATCCACCGATGTCGTTTGCACCACCTGAGAGAGCAATTTCGCTCTTTCTGTCATTGCTGTCGGCTGTTTTGTCATCAATCCACCCTCTCCCAATGACCGCTCTGACAACTGCTCTGACGACAAAAGATCTACCAAGCCCTGCTCATTCCCAAGGCCAAAATGCGTATGCAAGGTGGGGCGGCGGAGATTGGCGTCAACAAGCACCACGCGTTGCCCATCTTGTGCCATCACCACCGCCAAATTTGCCGCTACAAAGCTCTTTCCCTCGCCTTGCAAGCCGCTTGCCACAGTAATAGTACGTATATCTTTTTTTGCTGCCCCTTCCGCAACAACCTTTAGCTGCTGCCGGAGAAGGCGAAACCCTTCGGCGGCGGGAGAAGTGGGGGCGATATGCGAAATGACTTGGCCCTTTGGTGCCGTGTTTTTGAGCCTCGGCAGCGAAACAAGCAGAGGAATATCCGCGATCTCTTCCACATGCTCACCTGAGCGTATCGTCTCGTCAAGGTATTCCTTACTGATTAACAGGCCAAACGCGACCATCGAACCCACAAAAGTGACCAGGATGATCTTTTTGCGCTTGGCAGAACGCGAGGTGTCGGCACTTGGCTTGGCATACTCCACCACCCGCAACCCCGCACGAGAGGCATTGCGGTCGGCAGCGAGCAGGATGCGGCCTTGATCATTGAGCACCCGCGGCAGCTCATTGGCAATATTTGCCGCCACTTCCGGGTCACCCGCTTGGACAGTCACCTTAACCAACAGGGTATCATAGCCAAAGCTCACATTGATGGCATTTTGCAAATCTTCGACAGTCATATCAAGCCCCAAACTCGTAATGACCTCTTCGAGAATGGGGCTTTTGTAGATGAGTTCGGTGTAGGTACCAACAATACGTTCGTTGACGGAAGGCGAAACGTTATCGCGCTGGGTGATGGCAAAGGTGTTGGCCGCTGTGTAGGAGGGCGGTTGAGAGCCAAATACCACCACCGCCAATCCCCCTGCTGCCAGCGTACATAGCCCTATCAGCCACCAGCCTTTGAGTAGCACGATGGCGTATCGCTTGATTTCCGTTGTCTGCACACATTCCTCTTTCCTGCGCTATTCCTCACTATTCCCACCTCCTAAGTTTATCGGTGAGGCATGAGAAATTGTATAGCGGTATTTGCCAGAGAGGGTGGGGGAGATATCGTCAACAAACTCAAACCGCACATCGCAGACCTCTCCCAATACGAGTTTGGTCTTGGCGACGATCTCGTCAAGCTCCTCCTTCGTATATGTCTTATCGGAGAGGGCGATGCGGAATACGACGTGCGTGCGGTCTTCCTGCACCACCTGAAAGCGCCGTACCCAGTCTTTGAAGAACAGCAGGTGGAAGAAATAGCCCCCTGCCACTGATGTCCCGTCGTGGGCATAGAACACATCCAAGCTCCGCCCAAGCATGCGCTCTATCACCTGGCCACCGCGCCCACACGGACACGGTTCGGGGTCGAGCAGGCCACGATCACCAATCTTATACCGGACAAGAGGCATAGAATAGTTGTTTAGAGAGGTGATCAAGATATGCCCTTCGGAGCCGGGCGGGACAGGTTCACCCTCGTCGTCCACCACCTCCACATACACGTTCCACGGCACCACGTGCAACCCCCGATGCTGATCGCACTGGCACCCAATCGCTCCCGCTTCCCGCGAGCCATATTGGTCAAATACGCGACAGCCAAAGACCGACTCAATCTCTTCCCGCATAAAGGGGTAGAGCATACTGGCAGAGGTCATGATTGCCTTTTGTGGGTGGACGAAAATACGCTCTTGTAGCGCAAACCGAGCGACATCATGGAGCGATTGGGCGTAGCTCAAGATAAGTTGGGGACGTTTGGTATTGAGCACTTCAATGAGGCGCAACATATCGTGCTGCGACAAACGAAATGCATTCACCACGATGCGGTTGCGCAGCTTTTCGATCATCGCCTTGCGTATCCCCGTCCCGCCCTCGAAGATATCCCGCTCCGACCCCCACAATTTCACCTCAAGGTCGCCTATTTCCTTCCCCGCCCGTTTGGTGAAAACCATCAATGTTGCGCTATCATAGTCTTCAGTCACATTGTCCTGAATAAAGCGTGCCGGTTCGCCGGTTGAGCCGCCTGATGTATTATAAAACCACTTCCGACGCTTGAGATCCTTTGACGTAAGCTGTTCAAAGTTGTTGCGCAAGATATCCTTCGTCAAGATGGGGAACCGCTGTAAATATGAGCGTGGGTCAGCAGTGTAATCGCTATCGATCTCTGCCATGAGCTTCGCATAGTAGGGCACAGAGTCGCGGCAGTGGTTCAAGAGCCGGACAAGCCGTTGTTGCAATGCTTCTTCTATGGTTTTATGTGGAACAGTCGGCTGATCTTCGCGTAAGAATTGCTTGTATAAGCCAGGAGACTTCCATCCCCTCGCTCGTGCGTATGCAAAGTAGAGGTGTTTCCGAAGGGACATAACTTACTCCTATTCCCGACCAACGTGCGATGCGGTCGCTTCTTCAAGAGGTACCAGAGAAAGTGAAATTGTAACCACAACAAGATAAAAACAATCTGCACCCGGTGCCGTGGCCCTTGGACATCGCCAAAAGAACCATAGAGCACCAAAGCAGCCCCCAAATACATCAACAAGAGCTTTAGTTCATTCGATTGCTTCCACAACAAGAGCGCACTTGTCGGAAACCCAACAATCAAGAGCCAGTGGAAGGTGGAGGGGAGGACGAGATAGCCATATGCTGCTTCGATTGACCACGGTTGCGGAGTGAGCATCATGCGGATGATACCGAAAACAGACGGCTGAATGTATGTATTGACCTTCGATAAGATGCTATCCAACCCCAAAAACGACAAAAACCCTACCCCACCTACCCCCACCGCCGCTACCATCACATACTTCTGCTTGCCAGAGGAAAACAGGACATACCACACTGCCACAACCAGGACGATCATCGCTGGAACATAGAACCGGATGCGATAGAGCAGCGTCATGGTGATGCCAACCAATACCAAGCTTCCCAGGCTGATACGGTGGGAGAGCTTCATAAACAGATAGAATGTGGAGACGGTAAGGGTCATCACCATGACATCTTTGAGATTCATCAACGATGACCATGCCACGATATCCCAATGAAAGAGGGTGAGTAATGCAAGCCCTTGTGCATACCCTTCTGAAAACCCACTCAGCCGCGCCATCCGAAACATCACATAGCCAACGACGAATGTCAACCCGACATTGAGGAAGACCGAGGCGTAGTAATATTGGCCAAAGAGATATTGCGCCAGCAAATTCCACCAGTAATAGAGGATATGAGGCCCTCTTGCCTGCTCAAGCAATGCGTCATACCCGCCCTCGCCAAAGAATATCGAGATGGGGTTGAACCCCTGACGCAGCATGAGGATGCCGCTCGCCGTGTAACGCAGGTCGTCGCGGAGTGTCCAAGAACCATCGAAAAACCACGCAAAGTAGGCCAGTGGGATGGCAACCCGTATCAGCGAGGCGGGCACGGCGATAATAAAGGGCAAAAACCAACTGTAGAGAAATAGCCCAAATATCCATACAAAAAACGCCACCCATAACAGCTCGAATGTTAGGCCATTGCCCATTGCGACACGGGCTGGTACTTCTCCGGTAAGCATATGTTTACGAGGTTTGCTCCATACTTCTTGCAAATCCGCCTTGCAAATCTGCCTTGATGTACTGTCTTATCGTCCTTGCACCAGGACATCCAACGTCTTTCTACACAATGCATCTACGTTACAGTGCTCTATGATGCGTTCGCGCGCACGCTCTCTTTGGGTTGTATCGGTTGAGACAATGACTGAACGCCACGCCTTGATCATCTCTTCAACGGACTTTGGTGGAATGATCACCCCTGTGTCGCCGACTATCCAGGCCGAGTCGCCGACATTGGTGGCCACGCAAACGACACCACATGCCATCGCCTCTGCCAAGACATTCGGGAAGCTCTCGCTGTACGAGGCAGAGGTCACGATATCGCAGCCATTGTAGACCGCGGCCATATCGTTGCGGGAGCCTGCCCAGACAAGCCGCTCACCGATATGCAGCTCTTCTGCAAGAATGTGCAATTGCTCCCGGAACTCAAACGTACTATCTCCAACGCAGACAAACCAAGCATCATTATACTGTTTGGCATATTGGGCCGCTGCCCGCAAAAACACTCGGTGCCCCTTGATTGGATCAAACCGCCCGACAATTCCAATCAGCTGCACATCGTCAGGAACTCCCCACTCGGTACGGATGCGCTGACGGGCTGCGGGGTCGGGACGAAAGCGGTTGGTATCAATACCGTTCGGAACAACAACGATTTTTTCCTCAGGGAAGCCCAATGCACACGCATGATCACGTGCTGAATGCGAATTGGTGATGATCATATCAGCAAACTGAGATGCCCACCGTTGGATTCGATAGACTATTTGTGTCGTTCGGTCGTAGAGCGACATATCCATCGCGGCGGAACGCACTCCCCATACCACCTTCTTTCCCTTTAGAAGAGGCTTCGCGAAGGTTGCTATGATGTTTGCCCCCTCAAGGTAGCTGTAGATGATATCTGGAGCTTCTTCTCGCACCATAGCAATAAACCGCATAAAGAAAGAGAGAGTGTCCCAACGTCCTTTTTTGTTGAGTGATCGAACCCGCACCCCCACTCCCCGCAACTCCTTTTCCATCTCGCCGTTGCTTGGGTAGAAGGTCACCACAACCAACTGAACCTGCCGCTGGTGGAGGGCTTTAGCAAGAACGGTCAACTGTCGTTGAGCGCCTCCATAGCTGAGCGACCGAATAAAAAAGAGAATGTTGATAGAAGATGAATTCATATTTCCTCGCGATTGCATATGTCGCTACTTAGAGAAGACTCCCTGGCCTCGTTACGGTTGCTCAAACGACCGTTCTCGCTTGATGCGCCGGTAGAGAAATATCGATGTGATGGCCAACGATACGAAATAGACTGCCGAGGTCGAGAGCGCGATTCCGGCTAATCCAAAAAGACGCATGAAGATAAGGTTAAAGAGGATGTTGGCAATAAGATTGATACCGGCGACTATCATCATGATCTTGTTTTCCTTCAATGTAGCCATCAAGCGCGCTACGACAATACTCACTACATAGAAGGGGATTTGCAGAGCATACATTGCCTGAACCTGTCCCACAACCTCCACATCATCGCTGGTAAATGCTCCTCGCTGGAAGATAAGTGCTACGATTGGCTCGGACACGAAAAACAACCCAATCGAGACCGGAATAGTGACTATCAAAATCAGCGAGAGGTAGGTTCGGAGCGTGTGTAAAACTCCATTCCAGTTTCGGGTGGCGACCATTTGGGAGAAATGTGGTACGACTGCTGTGCCAATTGACATCGAAAGAAGCCCTAGCACAAGCGCAATCACCTTTTTGCCATACATCAGCATCGCCACGCTCCCCGATCCAAGCATCGCAGCCATTGTCCCATCCACAAGATCGGTGTTGCTCATCAAGAATGCTCCCGCCAACCGCGGGATAAACTGCCCAATGACATCTTTCATCGGCGCGGTGAAGCCATACCACTTTGGCCGCAGAGTAACATGGAGACGGGAAAGCTGCCAAGCCAACGCAATTACCTGTAGAAAGTAGCCAATGACCATCCCAAGAGCCAGCGCGTAGATGCCCCACAGATGACCAAGTATCACCAAACACACAACCATCATCAGCGAGACGATGCCGGGGGAAATAGCCGGAAGAGCAAATCGTTCGTATACATTGATCACTGACGATAGAAATAAGGACATCCCGCCAACAAGCATGCTCAAAACGAGGATGAGAAAGAGGTATTGGGTTAGTGCGAGCTTGTCGGGGCCAAAACTCGACCCCAGCAAAGGGAGGAGGACGGGGGAAAGGGCAGCTAATACCACTGAAATTGCCGCCAAAAGCACAATCCCAAGGGTCAATACGCCCGACAATAGCCGTGATGCAGCATCTTCTCCTTCTTTCTCTCGAATCTCAACATAGACAGGGACAAAAGCCATGCGCAAAGCCCTCGCAATCATCTCCTGTACCATGTTTGGCAATAGCAGAGCGATGTAAAAGGCATCAAGTGCATCGTTTGCCCCAAAGTGATAGGCAATCGCAATGTCCTTGAGAAAACCAACCACCTTCGTGATGATGGTCATAGCGCCAACCACCACCGCCGCGCCAAAGATCCGACGATTGACCGAGGCAGACATCCAACGGTTCCAGAAACTCTGTACCTTCGCTAGTGGATGCATTACCACTCCCGATACTTACTCTTGCCTGTTTTGGCCGATACCAAAGCGAAAAACAACTATGGGATCAGCAAATACTTTCCCTTGTCTATAAGGAAGTAGATTGCAGCAGGATAGAGGCGACATTGTGGTTTAGATTGTGGTTTAGATAGAGCGGTAGCGTTGAACAAAAACCGCTCATCATTTATAATACCACACTCGCATCCGCCCAAAAACACAAACCTTAACGATATCGTGACAGATGGGTGAAGGAGAGGGCGTTTTGTTCTCCTGCTCCTGCGTTGTTGAAAAACACAAGGTTGTGATATGATGGAGGAGGATTTCACTCTATATCTTTTTTGAGTATATTTACCTAGAAAGTGGCAGAGAGCATGCAGACTGCACTGTACACGGCCCAAATCATCGTCAGTGTTGTGTTAATTATTCTTGTGGTAATACAGTCCCGTACGGGTATGCAAGATACGGGTTCTATTTCTACCACGCGCCGCGGACTCGAAAAGACTTTGCATGATACGACGATTGCGACTTCGGCGATTTTTCTCTTTCTGGCGCTCGTCAACAGCCTCCCTCTCTTAGACTAATAGACTATCTCTAGACTAGACTAACTCTAGACTAGACTATCTCTAGACTAATAGACGAACTCCCCCTGCGGGAGGCCTACTACTCCCAAGAAGACTCACTTGAACAGACAGAGAAATTAGAAACAGAAACATTCAATTATGGCGCGACGTATTCGCTGGCAGATTGTCATTGCAGTGACCAGTGGGTTTCTGGTGACGGTGCTATTGGGTGGGCTTGCCTTCTCAACCACCACCGTCTCTCGCCCACTGGCTGGTGGCACCTACACCGAGGCGGTGGTTGGCACTCCTACCCACATCATCCCCCTCCTCAACGACCCGCTGGCCGACCCCATAGGGCGTGATATCATCGCGCTTCTCTTTGATGGCTTGACTCAGGTGGGGGTAGATGGTTTAGTTGAGCCAGCGCTCGCTAGCCAATGGACAATCTCTGAGGATGGCAAGACCTATACTTTCAATCTTCGGCGCGATGTGGTGTGGCACGATGGGAAGCCGTTCCAGGCGGATGATGTCATTTTTACGATTGAAGCAATACAAGGGGCGGGGTTTGCGGGCGACGCTTCTCTTGCCACCCTCTGGCGCAACGTACTCGTTGACCGTGTTGATGATTACACGGTGAAGTTCACCCTCAATGCGCCATACGCCCGTTTTCTTGACGATATGCGTTTGCCTATCTTGCCCGCCCACCTGCTTGAGGCAGATGACATGCAAACATGGGCATCGTCGCCGTTTGCCCAACATCCCATTGGCACAGGGCCGTTTCAGCTTGAGACAATAACGGCAAGCGGGGCGTTGCTCAAGGCCAACCCAAGCTACTTTGCGGGGATGCCGTTTTTGCAGCAGGTGCAACTGCGGTTTATTGACACCCCACAAGTCGCTCTTTCCTCGCTCCTCCACCGCGAAGTGCAAACAGCGGGTATGCGTGCATCGCCAGAGCTAGAGCAGGTAGCGCTTCCCCGTACTGTGGCTCGTGAACGAGTACCGCTTGATGAGTATGCCGTTCTGACCTTCAACCTCCGCCAGCCCCCACTCAATCAGCTTGAGCTGCGGCGAGGACTCGCATATGGCCTCGATAAAGATCGGCTCATCGCCGATGGGGTGGGCGGTTCGGCAATGCGCCTTGACACGCCCATTTTGCCTGGGTGGTGGGCCTACGACCCAACTGCAACCTGGTATGCGTACGACACCTCGCTTGCGCAACAGGCCATTGAGCGCGCTGGTTACCGCATTACGGCGGAGGGTGTCCAAGATGGCAGTGGGCAACGACTGATATTGCCACTCATCACCGACGCGGAACCAATGCGAGTTGCCGCGGCGGAATATGTTGCGATGCAGTGGCGTGAATTGGGGATAGAGGTGCAGGTGGAGGTGCTAGAGCGGGAGGTGCTTCGCCAACGCTTGAGAGATCACACCTTCACGATGGTGCTACACGGATGGGCGCGGCTTGGCCTTGACCCTGATGTCTTTGAGCTGTGGCATTCAACGCAGGCGGGCGATGGGCTTAACTATGCGGGGTTGCGAGATGACAATATCGATAGGGCATTGGCCAATGGGCGTACCGAGAGCGATATGGTCGTTCGAGGTGAGTATTATGCCGATTTCCAGCAGAGGTGGATAGAACTTGTGCCCAGTATCACCCTCTACCAGCCGACCTACCTCTTCAATGCCAGCGAACAAGTACATGGGTATCACCTTGGGGGGAGTTCGGTGAAAGACCATTCGCTTTTGGTGGGGCGGGAAGACCGCTATCGTACCGTGGTTGAGTGGTTTGTGAATAGTTCGCGCGAAATACAAGGAACATTGCGCTAGCCACTCGCCAGCCACAAGTGGTGTACCAGCCATCAGAGAGGAGAAGGCCACAACAAAGGAGGAGAGAGGCGGGCGTGGTAGGAGTTCACTCCCGCCCGCGGCCTACTCTGCCGCGACTGGTTCGCGCATCGGCAGCGTAAAGAGAAAGCGATTGCCCCGTTCTTCATCGCTCTCAACCCAGATATGCCCCCCATGTAGCAAGACAAACTTCTGGCTGAGGTAGAGGCCAAGGCCGAGGCCTTCTGCCCGTCGACCGTGCCCCCGAAAATAGCGTTGAAAGAGCATTTTGCGCTGCTCTTCGGGGATGGGTGCCCCTCTATTACACACACAGATGAGTAATTCCTGCGAAGCCTCTGCGAATGACACGGCGGGATCTTCGTCTTGCTGTTCTGATTGTGCTCGTTCACGGGTGTCAAGCGTGACCGTGATACTTGTTTCCTGCGGGCTATATTTGATGGCATTGCCGACTAAGTTCGTCAATACTTGGCGGATGCGCATCTGGTCGCAATATACGAAGAGCGATTCAAAGGTGGTTTCAAGCAACAACGCACGATTTGCCGCCCCCGGCCGCTGTTGATCCAGTACTTGCGTGATGAGATTGACCAGGTTGACGTGCTGCAGCTGCAAATCAACCCGCCCCGCGTCCAGCCGGGAGACATCAAGCAGATTATCGACCATGCGCAGCATATGGCTCACTTGCTGCGACAAGATAGTCAGCCCCCGGAGGTCACTCGACTCACTCCGTTCGCGTTCGCGTTTGAGGAGCATATCGGCATAGCCCCGCACCGACGCAAGTGGGCTGCGAAGCTCGTGCGCGGCGATGGCAAGAAACTCATCTTTGGCCCGCTCAAGCCGTTGATGAGCGGTGATATCGCGGAAGGTGACAACCGCCCCCTCCAATGTACCGCCGGTATCGGTATAGGTCGGTGAGCCGCTGAAGCTCATAATACTGTTTTCGCCACTCGCCCCGCGCAGCATCACGCGGTAGTCGTGGAAGACCTCGCCGCAGAGGGCCTTGGCCATGGGGATCTGCTCTACTGACAATGGCTCATGTTCAAGATTACGGATATTGTAAAATGTAGACATCTCTTCAAACGGCTGGTGGAAGGGGATGGCGTCCAGTTTGAGCAGTGTCATTGCCGCCTCATTCGCCAACGCAAGCTGCCCCTTGCTATTGCACAACATCACGCCTTCAGCAATGCTGTTGATGACCGTATCGAGCTTGCGTCGCTCAATCTGGCTCACCTCGTAGAGCCGCACATTCGCAATCGCAAACCCGACTTGGTTACTGAGCGGGATAAGCGATGCGGTATTGATTTCGCGGTGCAGTAGCGTTGTGCCATACAGCCCCAACACCCCCACCACCGTCCCGCCCGCCAGCAGCGGCAAGTAGGTACAGCTTTCCAGCCCGCTGGCGATGAGTGGTTCTTCGCCGCGCTCCTCAATGAGGGGGCGGGTGGAGGGTTGGCCATAACGCACCACCTCCTCGCAAAAGGCCCCCGCCACCGGCATAGAGCGCACCGCCTCAACGTATTCTTCAGGGATATTCTGATAGCTGCCAAGTGTGAGTTGTTCTTGGGTTGGGTCGAGCAGCATGATCAGGCCGGAAGAGACCGGCAGCATCGTCAGCACCACCTCAAGCACACTCCGCATGAGGTCTTGGAGGTCGGTGGCGGTGCCGATGGCATTCACCACGGCGTCAAACGACTCTAGCCGCCGACATTGCTGCACCCGCTCGCCATATTCCGCCGCATTCTTAATAGTCGTGGCAATGAGGCCGCCGAAGGTACGCAAAAGTTGTTCGCACTGCGGCGAGAGCGGCTGAAGAACCTCGTACATCGCTTGATCGGGCTTGTCCTGTCCCTCATTGTTCCCTGCATAGTTCCCTGTATAGTTCCCTGCATCGTTCCCTGTATACTCAATCGGGGGGCAGGGAAGTGGAGTGAAGAGCTGTAGCACGCCAACAAGCTCTTGCTCAAAGACGAGGGGGATAGAGAGAACACGTAAGGTGTGGGGCAATCGCTCTGCGAGCAACTCGATCAGGTGTTTATTTTGGGTATGGATGAGTGGGGAAATCTCTTGATACCCGCTCTGTGTTTCGGCATAGTGGAGGGTAATATCATGGTGCGAGTGGCTGCCAAGGAGATCGGTGGGGGAGAGGGAACTCTCACGAAGCATTTCGGCTGTGGAGAAATCAAGCTCGAACCCAGAAAGCGAGACAAGGCGAAGTTTGCTGGCGCGGCGCTCTTGGAGCCATAGCATGCTTGCCTGCGCAGACGGCAGCGTGTGGACAACATGCTCCGCGATACTCGCCAATAATGTCTTGCTATCAAGTGTCGCAACCAACCGCGTCGCAGTGGCGAGAAGGCGGATAAAGTCGTCAGTGATCACTCTGTCAGCTAAAGCAGACAGCTTCTCAGGACACGCTCCGCCCATCGGCGCACGTTCTGTCCTGACGGCTCGATCCGAGCCGTAATGGTCTTGATACGCTTGATTTTGATCCTGGTCTTGGTCTTCTCCCACCCGCTGCCGCTCAACCGCTTCATCTACTGGTTCGTTATTCATTATCCCCTCATGACCCCATCTACTCACCCCGCGTGCTCCTTTGACCAAGCTACCGCACGAGTGATCCCCTCTTCCAAGTCGACCTGCGGATTATAACCAAGCAGTTCACGGGCAAGCGAGATATCAGCAATGTAGTGAGTAACCTCGCCAGGCAACTTGGTTGGCTGAACTTTGATCTCCGGCGTGATGTCAAGGGCCTTCCCCACCAGTTCAGCCATACGGACAAGCGTATTGCCTTCACCGTAGGCGAGGTTGATCGTCCGATTGTAGACTTTTCCTGCCAGCAAGTGTTCCATCCCCAAGATAACCCCACTCACACAGTCGTCCACATAGGTGAAGTCGAGGACTTTCTCGCCGCCAAAGACTGTCACCGGCTCACTGCGTAACATACGCTGGATAAAGAGCGGGATCACCCGTTCCATGCGCTCAATATCGTTGTCGAAACGGCCATAGACGTTGGAAAAGCGGAAAATCAGGTAGCGGATCCCGTAGCATCGGGCATAAGAGTAGATAAATGCCTCTCCCGATATCTTGCTGGCAGAGTAGGGACTCTCTGTGAACTGGAAATGTGCCTGCTCTTCTTCGGTCATATAGCGATGAATATCACCATAGACCTCGCGGGAGGAGGAAAAGATGATGGGAACGTTATTTGCGCGACAATATTCGAGCACATTGAACGTGACGATGGTATTTTCAAGCGCGCGGTGGGGGAGACGAACCAATTCGTGGACTTTGGCGTTGGCCGCAAAGTGTACGACCAAGTCGCAGGGCGGGTATTTCGCGCCGCCAATGCCGCCCTCAAAGTCGCGGTAGGGCGCAGATAGGTCTTGTAACATCGTTGGAAAGGCGTCTGTCCATGTGTTCATACGCCGATCAACGCCAAACACCGTGTGCCCCGCCTCTAGAAGCCGCAGAGCAAGATTCGTACCTATTTGACCGCTCGAGCCAGTGATAAGAATGCGCATATGGTGTCTATCTTTCACATACAGAGAGTCATACCCCGAATGGTTTTTGGGCAATATGTGCGTAGTGGGGCCGCAACCTCCGGTCTTGGTGGTTGATGATACATAAGTATGGTAGCACGAGCACGTGGTGTTGGCAAGATCGGGGCGGGAGAGTACATTTTTTTGAGCAAGCAGCCGATTTCGTGGTAGACTATGAACCGATGGCCCATAACCACCAGAGGAATGAAACCATGCGAACTGAGAAACAAAAGATGTTGGCGGGTGATCTCTACAACCCCGCCAACGACCCCGAACTCCAGAGCGATTATCTTCGCTGCCAACAACGCACCCACGCCTTCAACCACAGTGATCCGGCTGACCGGGAAGGGCGGCGGGCTATACTCAAAGAGCTATTTGGGAGTATTGGCGAGAACGTGATTGTCACGCCGCCTATCCAGTGCGACTACGGTGTCAATACCTTTATCGGGGATGATGTGCTGATCAATTTCAACTGCGTTATCCTTGATTGCACGACCGTGCGGATAGGGAATAACGTCTTGTTGGCCCCCAACGTCCAGCTCTACACTGCCTACCACCCCACCGACCCCGCGATACGGCGGCAGCATCTGGAATGCGCGGCTCCCATCACGATAGGCGACAATGTGTGGGTAGGGGGCGGGGCGATTATTTGCCCTGGCGTCTCGATAGGCAGCAATACGACGATTGGGGCAGGGAGCGTGGTGGTGAATGATATCCCCGCCAACGTGGTGGCGGTGGGCAACCCATGTCGGGTGATCCGTGTGCTTGACGTGCCTGATGAGCAATCACCGGCACAAGCGCAGCAAGAAAGATCAGTAGAGTGACTGCTCCCACCGCTAAAGCAGGTGGGGTTTACGGGCTTATTTCTAAATACGGCAGAGGAAGGTAGGTGCTCTATGTCGGAAGAACCCTCTAAAAAACGGAAAAAAGGCTCCGGTTGGCTCGGTATTTTGTTCTTTTTGCTCTTGTTTATAGGGCCAAGCATTTCGCGGCCACTATCAAACTTCCTCGCGAACGCCTCGGGCGGGGCGTTGATCATTAGCCCCGATACGCTTTTGTTTGGCGGCTTCGCGCTGTTGATGATCCTTTCGATCCTCTTCAACGTGATTGGTAAGATGCAGGAGAGTGGTGATGCGACCAGTTCGATCCCATCCTTTGACGATCCCTCCTCTTCATCCTCCTCGTGGCCATCGTCCTCGTCCTCTTCATCCTCCTCGTGGCCATCGTCCTCGTCCTCCTCATCCTCCTCGTGGCCATCGTCCTCGTCCTCGTCCTCGTCCTCGTCGTGGGGAGGGGAGCCATCCACAGTGCCAACAGATGCCGCGAATACGTTTGACTTCTCATCCATCATCGACCGGCTTTCGGACGCTGCCCCAGAGGCCAAACCGCAAAAAAGCGGATGGTCAGGTTCTGTCTTTTCCCCGCGGCCCGCGGCGGAGTATTCAACAGCGTGGGACGAGGAAGGAGAGGAAGAGGTGTTGTCGTGGGGCAATAACTCATACATCAACAGCTTGCCCAAATCGCAACGTTCCCCCCACCTCCCCCCGCCCCCGAAATTCGAGTCGACAATCAACGGGAAGGTGCTTGGGTGCGGCCTCGCCTTGGTTATGCTGATTGCGGGCGTGTTGGTTTCGCTATTCTTCTAGATGACACACACAATGAACATATACGACCATTTTGCCCGCTACTACGACTCTGACTTACAAGACTACATCGACGACCTGTCGCTCTACCGCGAGATGGCACGCCGCACGGGCGGCCCCCTCGTTGAACTGATGTGTGGCACTGGCCGTTTGCTCATTCCGCTTGCCGAAGATGGCTACCATATCACCGGCGTGGATATCTCCCCCGCCATGCTCGCAATCGCCCGACGGCGCATCGCCGACCACGAGCTTGAAGCGCAGATTTCGTTGGTGGAGGGGGATATTCGGACGGTGGCGCTGCCGCAAAATCACTTTTCGCTTGCGTTTGTGGCGCTCAACTCCTTTATGCACCTTGACAACATTGAGGAGCAGTGCGAGGCGTTGGAGAGTACCTACGATATGCTTGCGCCGGGCGGCATCCTCATCATCGACCTCTTCAGTCCCAACCCTGAAGATATCGTCAATGAGGATAACCGGATGGTCTTTGACCGCTCGTATGCCCTTGATGGCAAGCAGGTCTACAAATTCATCGCCAACGACAGCGATTTTGCCTCGCAGACCAGCTATGTGACCTATTTCTACGACGAGATGGACAAGTCAGGGGTGATGACCAAGCGTGTGATGAACTTTACGATGCGGTGGCTGCACCGCTATGAGCTTGAACACCTCTTGCAGCGCACCGGCTTCCGTATGCAGGGGGTGTACGGCTCCTATGAGCTAGATAGCTATACCAGCCAGAGCGCGCGGCTGATTGCCGTCGCCTCGCGGCCACGCTAACAACGATCTTCATACTTCATGCATATTCTATGCTTCATGCGGCATTATGCTACACGTCGTGCTGGCCATAGTGGTAGTATGCAGCGCACGCTCCTTCTGAAGAGACCATCGGCGCGCCAAGTGGGCGGGTTGGCGTGCACTCGCTGCCAAATGCCGGACACTCATTGGGGAAGCGCAGCCCCTGCAGGATCTCCCCCGCAATGCACACCGACGACTCTTGCACCGCGATGGGAGAGAGATCGAAGCGCTGTTGAGCATCGTAATGGGCGAAGGCGGGCTTGAGACGGTAGCCGCTCTGCGCTATCACCCCCACGCCCCGCCATTGGCGGTCGCACGGCTCAAAGACCTGCTGCATCATGCGCTGGGCCGCTTGGTTGCCTTCACGGGTCACGGCGCGGCGATATTGGTTCTCAACCCCATACCGCCCCTCCTCAAGCGCTTGCACCGTCATATAGATGCCGTGTAAGAGGTCAAGCGGCTCAAAGCCCGTCACCACAATCGGCACGCGGTGGCGCTCGGCAAGCGGTTCATACTCCCAATAGCCCATAATCGCACAAACGTGGCCTGCCGCAAGAAACCCTTGTACTGCCGTGGCGGGCGAAGAGAGAATCGACTCCATCGCGGGCGGCACAAGTACATGCGCACACAAAATAGAGAAATTGTCAAGTTTGAGACGGTGAGCATGCCATACCGCCATCGCGATGGTTGGGGCAGTCGTCTCAAAGCCAACCGCAAAGAAGACCACGTGGCGATGCGGCTCCTGCTGAGCGATGTTGACGGCGTCAAGGGGGGAGTAGACGATACGCACATCGCCGCCGTGCGCCTTGACGCTCAACAGGTCGGTTGTGCTGCCTGGCACCCGCAGCATATCGCCAAACGATGTCATCGTGACGCCGTCCTGCTGAGTGAGCGCAATCGCCTTGTCTATCAGCTCTAGCGGGGTGACGCAGACCGGACAGCCCGGGCCGTGTATCAGGGTGATGGACTCGGGGAGAAGGTGGGGGATACCGAACTTCACCAAGCCGTGCGTCTGCCCGCCACAGATCTCCATAATTGTCCAGGGACGGGTGGTGAGCCGGTGGATGGCTTGGAGCAGTGATTGTGCCTCTTCCTCGCCCCGATACTCATCAACAAATCGCATATGGTTGTCCCATTCGTTGTCCCATTCGTTGTCCCATTCGTTGTCCCACTATTCGCGTTGGCCTTCGGCAAAGGATAGATCTTCCATCTGCTTGAGCATGCCAAAGACTTCCTGAGCCTCTTCTTCGTCTATCGTGCTGATGGCAAACCCCGCATGCACTACCACATAGTCGCCTACCGCGACGCTGGGGACGTAAGCCAAACAGACCTCCTTGGTGATGCCGCCGAAGGAGACATTACCCATGGGCATATCTTCAAGCGTGGCGTCGATTGAGACCACTTTTCCGGGTATTCCAAGACACATACGGTATCCCTCACAACTAATTCAAACTGTTTCTCGCGCGAGCGTTGCCGCGGCAACCATCACCTGCCCCACACTAATCCCGCCGTCGTTGGGAGGGAGATGTTGGTGGAGGAGTACCTCGAAACCGGCGGCGCGGAGGTGCGTCGTTGCGCCCTCTGTCAGGAGGCGGTTTTGGAAACAGCCGCCAGTCAGCGCGACTTGCTCCTCGCCCACGGCCTGTGCGACCTCGACCACCATAGCAATGAGGCTATGATGAACACGTGCGGCCATGATAGCGGGAGACACCTGCTGGTGCAAATCGTTGAGCATAGCGACGATCATTGGCCGCCAATCAATGATGAGTGGGGGAATGGTTTGGCTCTCTATTGCCCGACCTGCTCTTGACACCATTAGCGGGTACCTATCGTCAGCCGCCACCGCGGGGTTGGCGATGTCAGCGATGGTCTCCAACCGCATCGCGGCCTGCCCCTCAAACGTCGTGCGGAGATGGATGCCCAACAATGCGGCACACCCGTCAAGCAGCCGCCCGACACTCGTGGTCACTGGCGCATTGATCTCTTGCTTGGCCATCTTGACGAGGAGGAGCCGCTCGTCGGGGGTGAAAGAACACACCGGCGCAAGGTCATCGCGCTCAAGCACCGCATCGCCCAACACCTCCCACAGCAGCGCCAATGCAACCCGCCGCGGTTCGCGCACAGCCGCCTCGCCGCCAACCAGCCGGAAGGGGTGAAGATGCGCTACGCGGTCGATATGAGAGGCGTTGCCGCGCAGAAACTCCCCGCCCCACACCATACCATCAAGGCCGTAGCCGGTGCCATCCCACACCACACCAAGCGCACGAGCAACAACATTGTGCTCAGCAAGGCAAGACGCGAAATGCGCATGGTGGTGCTGGACGGCAATGCAGGGGTAGGGAGATTGGGTGGCCCATTGGGTAGCATAATAGTCAGGGTGCATATCATGGGCGATGGCCGTGGGCGTGACGTGGTAGAGATGCAGGAAATCCTCTATCACACGGGTGAAGGCGTGGTGCGCTTCGATGGTTGAGAGGTCGCCGATGTGTTGGCTCACGAAGATGGGCGTGCTCTCCACGCCAATCGCCCTTGTCCCTCCACCATACCCTGCCCCTTTATCGAGCGGGGCGGCGATAGAAAGCGCAATACTATTTTTCTGCTGCGCGCCAACTCCCAAGATCGTCGGCGATTGACCGGCGACGTGGATAGGCAGAGGAGCATAGCCCCGCGCCCGCCGCAACAGCTGCGGAGTGCCTTGCACAACCCACGCCACGCTATCATCCACGTGCCGCTTGATAGGCCGGTTGTGGGTGAGGATGACATCCACAATAGAGCCGATCTGCTTGATAACTTGGCGGTCGTCAGTACAGATAGGCTCATTGCTTTGATTGCCGCTGGTCGCAACGATAGGAAAATCTAGCGAGCGCATCAGAAGGTGGTGCAATGGCGTGGTGGGGAGCATCACCCCTAAGGTAGTAGTGTCATATGAGGCCACATTCCCCGCCACGCACGAAGATTCACGCCTGGGCAGCAGGACAATCGGCGCTTGGGGAGAGGACAACAGCCGTTCTGCCTCTGGCGACACCTCGCACAATACCCGTGCCTGCTCTATATCGCGCACCATCACGGCAAAGGGCTTATGAGGACGGTGTTTGCGTTCCCGCAGCAGCGCGACTTGCGCCTCATTGCACGCATTGACGACAAGATGAAACCCTCCTAGCCCCTTAATCGTCACGATGGTGCCCGCTTGAATGGCATTGACGGTCTGTTGGAGCGCATAATTGCGCTTGCCCTCAAGCATCCACTTATTGCCGCTGCGCCGCCACAGGGTCAGCTCTGGCCCGCACGACGGGCATGCATTGGGCTGCGCGTGGAACCGCCGGTTGTGGGGGTTGTAATACTCTGCCTGACAAAGCCCGCACATACGGAAGCGCGCCATCGTCGTGTTCATGCGGTCGTAGGGGAGCGACTCGACGATGCTAAACCGTGGCCCGCAATTGGTACAGTTGGCAAAGGGATAGCGGTGACGGCGGTTGGCAGAGGTGGTAACATCGCGAACACAATCAACACAGGTGGCGATGTCGGGCAGGAGCAGTGTTGAAAGGGTACCCTGCTCTTCACTTTCGTGGATGACAAAGCGGTGCTCGCCAATTGCGGTGATGGGAGTAGTCTGCAGGGCGGTGATGGTCGATAATGGAGGTTTTTCTTGCGGGAGGCGGTCAAAAAACTCTTGGAGTAATGACGTTGCTCCTTCTACCTCAATAATTACCCCACTTGGCGTGTTGCGTACCCATCCGGCTAACCCTAACGATGTGGCGAGGCGGTAGATGAACGGGCGAAACCCCACCCCTTGTACCACCCCTTGCACTTCGACTCGAAAACGTTGTGAGATCATAATTCAGACGGCGGAAAGACGAGAAAGGTGGGGGGAGGTGTGGCACCACCCTGGTGCCACCTCTGTTGTTATGGCCTATTCGGCGGGTGCGGCATGCTCACCGCCGCCCGCAGGCTCACGGGCGATAGGTGGCTGACGTTCGGGCATCCCCCCCAACCGTCGCTCGATCAAGCGCATCTTTCCTTCAGGGCTTAAATCAAAATCTTCTGCATTCTTCCCAGATAGATCTATCATATCACCCTTTTCGGCTCGTTCGCGCAATTCGTGCAACAATCCATCCAGTTGATCGGGGGTTACGTCGTAGATATACGACAAGTTGGCCTGCATGACCGGCGCACGGTTGCAGGCAGCCAGGCATTTCACCCGCTGCAGCGTAAACATGCCGTCGGAGGTTGTTTCCTCTTCCTCAATCCCAAGTTTTTCCTTCAACGAGGTAATCAGCTCTTCCGCGCCCAAATAGCAACACGGCGCGTCATCGCACACTTGCAGCATCCACTTCCCAACAGGCTTCTCATAATAGAGCGTGTAGAAGCCAACGACCTCAAAGATGTCGGTCGGGGGGAGATCGAGCGCGTCGGCCACTTCACGGATAGCCTTGTCGCTGAGGTGGCCATACTCATCTTGCGCGACATAGAGCAATGGCAAGACCGCGCTGCGACGGTCGGCATATTTGGCGAGAATGGCTTCAATTTCTGACGCATGCTTTTCTTGAAGCGTGTTCATCTATCAACTTCTCCTAACACCGGATCTAAGCTCGCAATGAGGGCAACAAGGTCGGCAAAGAGCATCCCGCGGGACATATAGTCAATCGCCTGCAGGTTGATGAAGGACGGGGGGCGGAAATGGACGCGGTAGGGTTTTGGCCCGCCATCGCTCACAATATAGCACCCAATAATGCCGCGCGGTGACTCAATAGAGACATAGCCATCGCCCTTCGGCACGCGCACGCCCTCTGTCCACAGCTTGAAGTGGTGGATGAGCGCTTCCATGCTATGGGTGATTTCCTGCTTGGGCGGCGGGGCAATCTTGCGGTCGCTGGTAATATATGGCCCCGGCCCCATCGCCTCCAAACGCTCAATCGCTTGACGGCAGATGCTGACGCTTTGGCGCATCTCTGCGAGCCGGATAAGGTAGCGGTCGTAGATATCGCCATTTTTGCCCACGGGGACGCGGAAATCGAAATTTTCATAGCCGCTGTAGGGCCTCATCTTGCGCATGTCATAGTTCACACCAGATCCACGCAAATTGGCCCCGCTCAACCCATACGCAATCGCGTCCTCGCTGTTGATGACCCCAACGCCCACCGTGCGGTCAAGCCAGAGGGGGTTCTTCGTTAGCAGATCCTCATACTCGTCGATGCGGTGCGGAATAGCATCAAGGAAGGTCTTGACGGTGGGGAAGAACTCATCCGGCAGGTCGTAGGCAAGCCCGCCCACGCGGAAATAGCTCGTCATCATGCGCGCGCCACTGACCAGCTCAAAGATGTCGAGCACTTGTTCCCGCTCGCGGAAGGTGTAGAGGAAGACACTCATCGCGGCGAGGTCGAGGGCGTGGGTGCCAAGCCATACGAGGTGCGAGTTAATGCGCGTCAATTCGGCAAACAGCACGCGGATAATCTGTGCGCGTTCAGGTACCTCACATTGGAGGAGCTTCTCCACGGCCAGCACGTAGACCAGGTTGTTGGAGAGGTTGGCGAGGTAATCCATGCGGTCGGTCATCACCAACGCTTTTTGGTAGGTCTTGGCCTCCATATTTTTTTCGATGCCGGTGTGGAGGAAGCCAACATCGGGTGCGACCCGCACGACGGTCTCGCCATCAAGCTCGACCAGCAAGCGCAACACCCCGTGGGTACTTGGGTGGTTCGGCCCCATATTCAGCAGCATGGTCTCTTTGCCACTCTCTTGGGCTTGTTTGGTGAGCTGATGTGGGGTCAAGACGGTCAAGTTTGTCATAAAATCGCTCTCTTGCTACTCAGTTGCAAAGACCTTTTGGGCATAGATCTTCTCGGCATTGAAGGTAAAGGCGACTTCCTCTTCCCGAAGGGCCACATCTTTGCGTTGGGGGTGCCCTTCCCAATCGTCAGGCATCAAAATACGCTCTAACGAGGGGTGGTCGGTGAAGATGATGCCAAACATATCGTAGGCTTCACGCTCTTGCCAGTTGGCGGTGGGCCAGAGCGCGGTGAGCGATGGGACGGTGGGGTCGTCTTCGGGAACCCCGACCTTGAGACAAACGCGGTGGCGGTTGGTGAATGACAGCACATGATAGACCACCTCAAAGCGCGGGTCGCGCCCAAGATAATCTACCCCACAGAGGTTTTCCAAGAATTGGCAGCTTAGCGCGGTATCGTCTCGCAGGAAGCGTGCCACCTCGCGGATAGCCTCGCGGCGTACCGTGACCACAAGATCGCCATATTCCTCGTCGATGGAGAGGAGATGATCGGCGACATGTTGGCGCAATCGGTCTGAAATGGCAGTATTATCCATATTACCCTTATTACCCTTATTACCCATGATGTACTATCTCTCGCTTAAATGTTTCCTTTTTGACTTTTTCGTGAAGCATCATAATCCCGTCGATGAGGGCTTCGGGGCGTGGCGGGCACCCGGCCACATAGACATCAACCGGAATAATCTCATCGACCCCGGCCACGATGGCGTAGTTGTTGAAGATCCCCCCGCACGACGCGCAATCGCCCATTGCAATGACCCATTTGGGGTCGCTCATCTGGTCGTAGAGCCGCCGCACCACCGGAGCCATCTTGCGTGACAGCCGCCCCGAGACGATCAGCAGGTCGGCCTGGCGGGGCGAGGGGCGGTTGATCTCCATGCCGAAGCGCGAGAGGTCGTAGTTACTCGCTTGGGCACCCATCATTTCAATGGCGCAACAGGCAAGCCCAAACGTCAACGGCCACATCGCTTTGGTACGCCCCCAGTTGACAGCACTTTCGAGGGTGGTGGTCAGTATCCCTAAATCACCTACTTTTTCTTCTAATCCCATCGCAGTGCGCCTTTCTTCCACTCATAGGCAAAACCGGCAATCAAGACCAACAAGAAAATCCCCATCGTCGCCAAGCCAAACCCCGCCAAATCGCGGTAGACAAGCGCGTAGGGGAACAAAAAGATGATCTCAATATCAAAAATGATAAAGAGCATCGTTACGACGTAGAACTTAATAGGGATACGGCGAATGGCCGGGCCAATCGGCTCCATCCCCGACTCGAACGGCTTGAGCTTGCGCTCACTCGGCTTCCGTGGCCCCAATAGGGCAGAGACGACAATCACCCCTACCGCAATGGTAAGGGCAAGAAGGAAGATGATTAGGATAGGTACATAACTCGCTAACATACCGTGTACATAACCCCCATGAGTGCTATTCCATACCGTATAGGAATTGTATCCATATTCAGAATATTGTCAATGAGGCAGCGACAACCCTCTGCCCTCCCAAGAGGACACTACCTGTTGGTGGGTGTTGTGCAGCTAGACACGGTGGAAGGATCTGTCCCCCCTCACCCGCCTTCCTCCGGCAGCGGCACCTCTATCAATTGCGGGTTTTCTAGCTCGGCAAAGGCTTTCTCTGCCTGGGAGTGTTTGGCTGGATGAGGGGTGGTTGGTCGGTATCTATCTCGCACCTGGTGATAGAAACGACTGGCCCGAATCTTCCTGATAATCTCTCTATGCCGTTCTTCTATGGGGTCGCCCGGGCGAATTGAGAGTCCTGTTCCCTCCACATCCACAACCCACCAAAAAGAACGCTGGAGTTTCCCTCGTATCAACCACCTTCTCCCGTCGTACTCTATGATGAGCTTCTCATGATCGACTCGGTAGTAATCGATCCCGACGTTCTTTTCCCACCATTCGCACAGTTCCAACTTTGGGACATTGTCTAGCTTGGCCATATCATCCTCCTCATCCTTTAATCGACTACCACAAGCTGCGGGTTATGTAGCTCTGAGAAGACCTGCTCTCCAAAGAGAGTTTCAATTTCAATAGCTCTGTTTCTGCTATCAGACAATCGGTGGTACTGGCTGCTGGAACGTATCGTATTGACGATCTCCCTTTGCCGTTCCTCCGCAGATTGGTCTTTCCCAACATCAAGCCTATTCTTCTCGATCTCCACCTTCCACCAAACGGGATCCTTTTGGGTCATCTGCCCTTCTACCAACCACTTCAAGCCCTCAAACTCAACGATCAGTATCTGATGCGAAACGCAATAGTAATCGATGCCGACATACTCTTCCCACCACTCGTTGAGGCTTGGCTCCTTGACGATGTCTCCTAGCTTGACCATGTTTATGCTCCTTCCTCCGGCAGCGGCACCTCTACCAACTGCGGGTTCTTCAGCTCAGCGAAGGCCTGCTCTCCCAGGGAATGTTTTCCTGATTGAGGGGCGGCTGGCCGATGCCCACGCTGTGATTGGTAGTAGAAACGGCTTGACCGCATAAGCCTTACGATTCTTCTGTGCACTTCTTCAATCGGTTCTTTTGGATTAACAGAAAGAGTCATTCCATCCACTCTCACATGCCACCAAAGGATATCTTGCCCACCTCGAAACCTTCCCTCTACCAGCCACTTCTTGTCGTCATACTCAATAACGAGCCTCTCGTGATCGATACGGTAGTAATCTACTCCAACATACTTCTCCCACCATTCACACAATTCCGGCTTTGGGACATCGTCTAGTTTTGCCATCTGCTCCTCCTTATTCTCCGGTATCAATTACCACAAGCCGTGGATTGTTCAACTCTGAGAAGATCTGCTCTCCGAAGAGAAGTTGTGATGCGGTTTTTTTGTGCTCACGTAAATGATGGTATTGCTTACTGGAACGTATGGCATTGGCGATTCTCTTCTGTCGTTCCTCCATAGATATATCTATGGTAAGATCGAGTTTATGTCCTTCGATCTCCACCTTCCACCAAACGGGATCCTTTTGGGTCATCTGCCCTTCTACCAACCACTTCCTACCCTCATACTCAACGATCAATATCTGGTGCGAAACGTAATAGTAGTCGATGCCGACGTACTCTTCCCACCACTCATTGAAACTTGGCTCTTTGATGTAGTCTAGCTTGACCATATTTATGCTCCTTCTACGGCAAGCGAAAGCGAGCCGCCCACTTCTGCGGCACACACTAAAACAAATGGGATTATATCACGGGAGAAGGGAGAGGGAATGGAGGGGGCGGCACTGCCCCCTTACTCGCGGCCTCTCAGCCGTTGCCTGCCATTGCGCTCTAGTGGGAGAGGCAATCTGACGGTGGCACGGAAGAAGAGAGAGAGGAAGATGGTGCAGCCATCGCGGGGGTGACCAGTAGATAGTCACCTTGCGCTTCGGCGCGCAGTCGCGAAAAAAGCTGCCATTGAAGGTCTCGTAATAAGTTTTGATATTCAGGATCGTCCAGCGGGGGAGTGGTCATAATGAGGGCATCTTCGCCCGTATCGGTGTAGTAGCGTCGGCGCTCCCCGACCGTCGTAAATCCATATTTGCGGTAGAGACTTTGGGCAACGATGTTCGACACCCGCACTTCAAGCGTGAGGACGTGTGCGTTCATCTCAGCCGTTTCGTCTATGAGGCCATTGAGCAAGAGTTCGCCAACGCCAAACCCGCGCGACCGCGGCTCCACGGCGATGGTCGTGATGTGCCCTTCATCTACCCCCAACCACAGCCCGGCATACCCTATCACCGGCGGCTTTGGCGCAAAAATTGCCCCGCTATGACGGTGGAAGAACCGATCCATCAGCATCCGGATCATGCTTCCACACTGGTGAAGGCCATATTGTGGACTTTCGTGGGGGGGCGGAGCCGTATGGCTCGCGCGAGCGATGACATACCGACAGGTCTCCGAGCTTTCGAGTTCGCGTTGGTAGGTGGCAGCAGACCAATGGCCGTGATAACACGCCATCTCTACCTGCTGTACCGCTTCGATGTCCTCTTCGACCATCGGTTCAATAAAATAGTACACCGAGGTTCCTCGTGTCGTCATTACTTCTCAAGCGGTGTCACCGAATCGACGGTGATGATGCTTTGGTAGGCCCCATCTTTGCCAAACCCACCGCCCGTCTCAAACGTGCCAGTGACTTCGACCAAGCCCCAGATATAACTGTTGTTCGGCCCCATATTGAGATCAGTAGATTTATCAGGTGGGAATCCTTCCATCCAGATAGGATCCCCCAGCGGTTGTGGGCTACTCCCATCTTCTTCCGTCGCCACGCCCTCTGCCAACACCCAAATGATGGAGTTCCAGAAGTAGTAGCCGCGGGTGGTGACCGTCTGCCCATTGTACTGCTCAGGATCGGCCTGAAGCTCGGCTAGCGCCACCTTGCCCTCGCCCAACGACGAGTCATCGACCGTGTGTTCAACGCGCTTGACCTGTTCAATCGCTTGCGCTTCGGACACCTGGATCTGGTGTTGGTAATTGCCGTCGGGGCCAAACCCCTCTCCCGTCTCAAATGTCCCGGTCACACGGACAAACCCATACACCGCGTCGCCGGGGCGGTGAAGCTCAGACGTGACTTCTGCGGGAAACCCTTCGACCCAGATTGGGTCGCCCAGCGGTTGCGCATCAAGCCCGCTGTCGAGCGTACTCACGCCCAACGCAAGCACGGACGTTGCCGGGTCGCCCGGCCGCCATACATATGCACCGTCTATTGTTACTTCTTGTCCTTGATACTCACCGGCCTGTTCGATGATATCTTGAACGTAGAGTACCCCGCCGGACATACTGCCACAGGTAACCAGCGTTCCCAGGCTGGAGAGTAGCAGAAGAACGAGCAACATGGCTCGCCACGGAGCACGAAACATGTAAAACCTCCTACGCTCGTGTTGCATCATATCGTTTGACATAGCGAAAACCACATTTCATTATACCAGAGTGGGTAGTGAACTGCAACGCCCTGGAAACTGCGAAATCTATAGAAATAAACGACTCGCTTTGTACAGTTGTTCCACCCATTTCAGTAATATCATTGCATTTTCAGAAAGATATCTGATGTTTATAAGTTTTGGAGCAGAGCGATATTGCAGCAAGATGTACAGAAGATGTACAGAAAAGGAGAAAGGCTCTTGGTGTAGCAGATATCACATATCAATACTGTTTCTCTACCATTACTCAACAAAACGGGGGTTCACAAATGGACGTAATGTGATATGATTTGTCTTGTGGGTCTTTAGACCAATATAATAGGCAAAACCCATTATAATAGACAAAATCTATTGCTATTGCCCAATGCTGTGCTATAATCAGGAAAAGCATGGGGATAACCCAAACGCAGATAGGGCAAGCCTGAAATGCTATCTGCGAGGAGCACACCATGGAATCACACGGGAATATATTGTCGCCCATCAGCCCGCCACCTGCCGATGTCAACAACTTCGCTTCCCCCCCTCCCCAAGACATACACGATTGGCGCGAGAAAACATTTGCCACTGCCTCACGAGCGATGTTCTTCCTCATATTGCCGGCGTGGTTTTTCAACATTATCCAAGCGACCATCACCGGCAATTATTGGTGGTATATACAAGACTTTGCTACTGTTTCTCTTCTGAGCACAGCCGCCTTTGCCACCAGATTACACTTAAACTTGCGGGCATATCTCTTCCTTGGGGTCTTCTTTGCAGAGGGAGTTTTCTGGTTGGTGGTGAGTGGGCTTCCAGGCGCAGGCCATATCCATCTCTTCATCGTGATAGTATTTGCCGCATTCATCTTAGAAAAACGGGATGCACTTTTTATTTCCATTGCGTCACTCCTCGCTATGGGGGGAGTGTTTTTGGGATTCTCATTGGGGTGGATTCCTCTCCCGTTGGAAGTCCTCAACCGCACCTTTTCCCCAGCGATGATGGCGGTCAATTGGGCAGTACAGGCTCTTGCAAGCGTCGCCTTAATTATCACTATCTTCCGTTCTCTCAACACCATGCAAGAGGCATTGCGCAATGCAAAAACGGCCAAGGCCAAATTGCAACGCTTCAGCCAAGAACTCGAAGTGGGGGTGGACGAACGCACCAAAACACTCCAACAGGTCAGCGACAAGTTTATGGAAGAGATTCTCCGGCGCGAACAAGCCGAAGAGGCCTTGCGTGAAAAAGAAGATCTCCTCCGCGAGACCCAACAGGCGGCGCAGATAGGCGGGTGGAGATACTTTCCTGCGACGGGGAAAGTGCATTGGACGGAGGAGATGTACCGATTGTACCGGCTTGACCCCTCCATGACCCTCACATTCGACTATGTCTTGTCCTTCCACCCCCGCAAAGCGCGAAGACAGATCAGCCAAGCACACAAACACATGCTTGAGACGGGCGAACCCTATGATGTGGAACTCCCCTTTGTGAGAGCCGATGGCGAACATCGCTGGATGCGTGCCCATGGGAAGCCGGTGTATCAGGATGGACGGATAGAATACATTCTTGGAACATTCCAGGATATTACTGAGCGCAAGCAGGCAGAAGAAGCCTTGCGCCACAGTGAAGAGCACTTCCGCGTCTTGGCAGAGACTGCCACCGACATCATCTTTCGCTACCGGTTTGAGCCTGAAACCGCGTGTGAATACATCAGCCCGGCGATCACGTCGATACTTGGCTATACGCCAGAAGAGTTCTATGCCAACCCAAACCTCTATGCGGAGATCAGTTTTTCCGAAAGCCAGGGGGAGTTTGAACAGCTCTTTGTATTGGGGGAAGACTATCCTCGCTTTAATACCAACAAGTTTATAAGCAAGGAGAGGCGTGTAGTCTGGCTAGAACAGCATGTCCAATTGACATTCGATGAAAATGGCAAGCCGATCTTGCTGCAAGGCATTGCGCGGGATGTGACCGAGCGGGTACGAGCAGAAGAAGCCCTACGCAAGAGCCAAAAACGGCTTGAAAGGGGAGAGGCTGTCGCGCATTTGGGCAGTTGGGAGCTGGATCTTGCGACGGGCAAGTCGGCATGGTCTGACGAATTTTTCCGCATCTGCGGGCTTGAGCCGGGGTCTGTTGAGCCAACGTCGGAGCTGGGAGTTTCCCTCATCCACCCAGACGACAGAGAACGGGCGGCGCAGACATTGCAAAACGCGATTGCCCACAGAGCACCCTACGCCATCGAGAAGCGAATCGTGCGTCCCTCTGGCGACGTGCGGTGGGTACAGTCGGTGGGCGAGATTGAGTGCGATGAACATCAACAGCCCAAGATGCTTATCGGCGCGTTCCTCGATATTACGGAGCGCAAGCAAACCGAAGAAGCACTGCGGGAAAACCAAATCCTGTTGCAAGGTGTCCTCGATTATGCCCCCGTCTTGATTTACGCCAAAGATTTAAAAGGGCAGATTATTCTCGCTAATCGCCAGACGGAGATCCTCCTTGGTCAAGAGAAAGGCGCGATGCTGGGCAAAACCGACTTTGATTTTCACCCGCCTGACATTGCCGCCCACAATTGGGAGATTGACCTCAAGGTGCAAGAGCTGCAGCACCCCGTTGAAGACGAAGAGCATGCGCTTGGGGTCGATGGTGAGATAGAGACCTACTTGACCATCAAGTTCCCGCTGCTTGACGACCAAGAGCGCGTGTGCGGTACGTGTGGCATCTCGTCGAACATCACCGAGCGCAAGAAGATGGAGCAATGGCTGCAAGAAGCCAAAGAGGCCGCCGAGACGGCCAACCGTGCCAAGTCGGAGTTTTTGGCCAACATGAGCCACGAAATTCGCACCCCAATGAATGCGGTGATTGGGATGACCAACCTACTACTTGAAACGCCCTTGAACGCTGAACAGCTAGACTATGTGCAGACCGTGCGGCTCAGTGGCGATACCTTGCTCACCCTTATCAACGATATCCTTGACTTCTCCAAGATAGAGGCGGGGGAGTTGGATATCGATACTAACTCCTTCAATCTCCGCTCCTGCATTGAAGATTCGTTAGAACTGCTTGCGATGAAGGCGGCGGAGAAAGACCTCACTCTCTCCTACTGGATAGAGGAAGATGTCCCTGAACAGCTTCTTGGCGATGTGACGCGGGTACGGCAAATTTTGGTCAATCTACTCAGCAATGCCGTGAAGTTTACCGAACAAGGAGAGGTGAGTGTCTATATAGAGGCACACGCCATCCCCAACACCGTCAGCGATATCCCTGAACACATCTTGGAAGAGGGACAGGAACAGCCTGAGAAGCAGAAGCTTTATACCTACCACCTTTCGGTTACCGATACGGGCATTGGTATTCCAGCCGACCGACTTGATCGCCTCTTTGAGTCATTCAGCCAGGCAGATAGCTCTATCACGCGGAAGTATGGTGGTACGGGGTTGGGCCTTGCCATCAGCAAACGGCTTGCCGAGATGATGGGCGGCACGATATGGGTCGAGAGCACAGAAGGCCAGGGATCTACCTTCCATATCACATTTACGGCGGAAGTGCTGGATGAGGTCAATATGCCGTCCTCGGTATTTGCCAGCCACGAGATATTGAATGGCAAGCGGGTGCTCATTGTGGACGATAACCCCACGAATTGCCGTGTTATTGAGCAATATGTGTTGCGGTGGGGGATGACCTCTTGTACTGTTGGCTCTGGCGCAAAAGCATTGGAACTGCTCAACCAAGGTGAGCTATTTGATGTGGCGGTGCTTGATATGCGGATGCCAGATATGGACGGTATCCGGCTTGCCCAACGCATTCACAGAGATATCCAGCACACCATCCCCCTTATTTTGTGGACATCGATGATGATGCGGCGGGAGATGCTTCAGGAGGCCGCTGCCGATATCACCACGATGCTGGTGAAGCCGGTACGCCCCCTCGCCCTGCGCAATACCTTGATCAACATCTTCCAGGGGACGGCGGTCTTCAATGAGGACGCTAGCACGCGATCTGGCTATATCGACACGACGATGGGCAAGGCAAAGCCGTTGCGCATTCTGTTGGCAGAGGATAATGTCATAAACCAGAAAGTTGCCCTGCGGCTGTTGGAGAAGATGGGCTACCGCGCCGATATTTCGGCCAATGGGCTTGAAGTGCTTGACGCGCTCAACCGGCAACAGTATGATGTTATCCTGATGGACGTGCAGATGCCAGAGATGGATGGCCTTGAGGCAACGCGGCAGATACGCGAACTAGAGCAAGATGGCGACCACAAGAGCTATATCATTGCGATGACCGCCCACGCAATGCAGGGCGACCGCCAATGGTGCATCGAAGCGGGGATGAATAACTATATCAGCAAGCCGGTGTGGGTAGAGGAGCTTGAGTCGGCGTTGGAGCAGGCCGTACAGAAGATACTCCCGAAGCGCCTGCAACCTGGTGAACCCGACCAACCCGACGAACCCGCTTCATCCAATGCGCTTGCGGTTCCAGGTGATCCGTCACATAATGACTTCCACGAGGAGGTGCGGGAGGTTGGTGGCGGTGCAGACACCAGTTCCAAGGGCAATACGTCCATTGCTGTCGTTGCTGACTCTACGGCTGACGACAGTGATGACACGTCCGTTGACACGTTTGACACTGTTTTTGACAATATTAACGTTGTCGATGAAGAGACATTCCAGCGCTTTGTAAAGACAATGGGAACCGAACTTGCCCCCCAACTGGTGAAAATTTTCCTTGAAGAGCTGCCAGGGAAGATTTCCACATTGCAGCAAGCGCTTGCGGATGGGGATTGTGAGACAATCCATCAAATTGCCCATGCAATGAAGTCGAGTAGCGCTCAATTAGGGATGTTGATGCTGTCGCGCCATTGCCAAGAGCTAGAAGCAAATGCAAAAGTAGGTGATATAGGGGGATCTAGCCCGTTGGTTGCACAGATTGTGGCTCAGAGCGAACAGGCAGAACACTTATTGGAAGAAAAACTAGGCATAGGAGTGGTACATTAGGGGGATATATATGCATGAACACGATGAGATAGCCGCCTTGACCCGGCGGCTCGCCGAAGAACGGGCCAAGCCAAGCCAAAAACTGCATCACGAAGAGCAGAACGAAACAAACGAAACAAACGAAACAGACGAAATAAACGAAACAAACGATATACCCGCATTACAAGAGCAAACCACCCCGCTCCTCCTCCTCCACACGCTCGACTCCCGACTAGGAACCCTCATTAGCCACCTCCCAATGCGCCAACACCTTACCCAAGCCTGGGTCAAGATTACCGGCTCTCCCTTCTGCCAACACCAATCGCTTTCGCTCTCTTCGCTGCGGCGCGGTGAGCCGTTTGCGTTGGTGGGGGGCGGGTTTGCGGCCCGCCGGACGATCCACTTCCTGCTGCATGAGTTTCTCTGGGAAGAGCCAGACGCGACAACGCTCTTCCTGGTGCCCGATGATGCGACCGCGGCACAATACGTCATGGAGATGAAGCAACTGGCGGACGCGCTCGACTCGCCGCTGACCATCGCCCATATCAGGCTTACTGATGAGGTGCGTGAGACGGCGTCAATGCGGGTGTTGTTCGTCACCCCCGAAACGCTCCACCACCGGCTGTTGCGCTACCACGGGCGGGTGTGGAACCCATTCTGGCAACAATTGCAGCTCCTCTTCCTGATGAACGTCGATAGCTATCATGGGGTGGCGGCGGCACACCTCTCCACGCTGTTGATGCGCATGATGCGCCTTATCCCCTCCTCGCCCTTCATTGCCGCCACGCTCAACGAAGCCCTCGAGTCGGATGTGGCCTTCCACGAGCTGACTGGCCACTATTGGCGTATCATCACCGCGCTTGATACCCCGCAACGAGCGACTACTCTGGCGCTGTGGGAAGGCGGGCAGCATCAATTGCAAGAAGTCATCTACCTGGCAGAAGGCTATCACCGGGCGGGGTATCAGGTGCATATCACGTGCCACCCGCTGGAGATGAAGCTGATCGAGAGGAAGCTCTCTGATGCGGGTATCACAGATATTACGGGGATGACGGTAGGGCTTGCCCCGCAGGATGCCCATGTTCAGCTATTCGCGGGCTACCCAGAGCCACATACGCTCCTTCGCCAAACCTTGTCGGGGGCATTGGCCAAGACCCCTTTGATAACGGTCGTGGTGGTTGGCGAGCATCCGGTTGAGCATATGGTCGCGCAGAGCATCAGGAAGAGTGAACCAGCGCAAGGGGCAGAGACCATCCGCACCGTCCCCCCGCCTACCCTGCTGCCTCCCCCGACCAACGCCTATGTGGCCGCACAGCATTTGCTCTGTGCCGCAAGCGAACGCCCGCTTGACCAGACCGAGGTGGCGGCGTGGAATGCAGAGGAGATTGTCTCCTACCTTGAGCAGCATAAACAACTGATTCGGCTGCCAGGCAAACAGACGCTCTGGCAACCAGCCCCCTCCATCGGCGACCCCTATGAGCATTTCGATATCCACGCCGCAGGCAGTGATTGTTTGACGCTCTACAATGAGCAACAACAGATCATCGGGACACTTGACCCCGCCGCGTCGGATCGGTGGGGGTTTGTGGGGGCGGCGATGCCATGGGCACGCAGCGGCTACCGCGTGGTGGAGCGCGATGATGAGCAGAGCACCTTGACGCTGCAGCCAGAGCCAAATGCACGGTGTACCTTCCCGCTCCGCAGCTGCACGGTCGCCATCCGTGAGGAGGAAGAGCAACAAACGATTTGTGGCCGCACGGCGGGATGGGGCAGAGTGCTGATTGATGAGGAGGTGTTTGGCTACCACGAGGTGGTTGAGCACCATATGCCCTATGATACTTATACCCCTCATGCCCCCTATGAACAGCAAATCGACCCCGCCTTGACCACCCGCTGGACAGCCCCTGCCGTGTGGATTGATCTGCCGATGCGGGTGCGCAGTACGGGCCAATTGGTGGGGTGGTCGGTGGTGGCGGCCTTGCCATTGCGGGTGTTGTGCTCATTCACCGACATTGTGCCTGCCTACGATGCCGATATCAACCGGCTCTACCTCGTTGATGCGCATCCGGGCGGCAACGGCCTCTCGCATTGGGTCTATGCGAACCTAGAACACCTCCTGCCGCTCGCCTACGACCTTGCGATGGATAACCTCACCAGCCCGCTCTTCCAGACGATGATGCGCATTGATAAGGAGTGGTTGTTGCCATTCGTGGGGCAGGGGGATCGGGTGGGTACCGGGGAGCCGCTGACCAATACTAAACACGATTTATCACGTGATATTCCCGGCCCACAGCATCCTATCGCCTCTCCCTACCCCTCAACCCTGCCATCTACGCACCTCTCTGCTCAGCCATCGGCGGCGGGCGGCGCAGAGCGGGGAAATATGCCACATCCTCATCTTGGGCCATCGCCCTCATCTCCTCCCCCGCGCCTGCCATCGCTGCCCACTACCCCATCGGTCTTTCCAGTGGTACAATCTCCCACAGTCCCGTCACCTGCCCACAGCCCAGAAGAAGCAGCAAGACGGGCGCGGTTTGAGAGAGCGGGTGGGGGCGATTCTCCCTACCAACGCATGCTGCATGTTGAGATGGGCATATTGGAGACGGAAGATCAGCTATCTGAAGGGAGAAAAAGACAGCGAATGGCACGGGTACCTGCCGCGAAATCGCCATCAGAACCCTCTTCAGGTACTACTTCATAGATGTTTACCCTTCAGGGCGGGAAACCCACCCGCTTTCAGCGGTGG
>CAZGLO010000012.1:0-61893 GCA_964526735.1 uncultured Chloroflexaceae bacterium
GCAGCGCCAACTGATAGAAGTGCCCCACGAGATGTGTGCCGTGGTGGGTGGGGATGAAGTCGATAATTTGCTGTGGCAAGCCCGCGGCTTTGGCCATTTTCAGCCCTTCGCGGACGTGGTCGATGATAATATCCGCGCTTGTTTTGGGGTCGAGGTCGTTGTGGACATTCTCCCGGCCAATCTGGTTATCGGTGAAGAAAAAGGGCCGCAGCGTCTTGCCGATATCGTGGTAATAGGCCGCCACCCGCAAAAGCAACGCATCCGCGCCCACGGCATTTGCCGCCGCCTCCGCCAGATTGGCAACCGCCACGCTATGATAATAGGTACCCGGCGCTTCCTGGATAATCTTGCGCAGCATCGGCTGAGAAGGGTGCGCAAGCTCCATCAGCTTGAGAGGCGTCACCACCCCCGCCACGTGCCCCACCAAACTAAACAATCCAAGCGACAATATCGCCGATAAACTGCCGTTTGTCCCGCTGAAAAGCAAGATCGTCGGGATGGTATCCTGGCACAACCGGCCCGATTCGACGAAGCAGAACGAGAGTTGTGCAAGCAGCGTCGTCGCGGCGATAGCCAACCCCGCCACCAGGAACGTCAACGACCGCTCGGCCCCTCGCACCGAGAAAATTGCAATCACGCTGCCCAAGAGCATCGTCGCGGCGATGGCGAGGGAGTTTCCGGCCAGCACCCCTACAATGATACTCAGCAGCACCGCGGCAGACAGCGCAACAGAAGAGTTGAAAATCACCGTGAGCATGAGGATGGTCGCGGCGAGGGGGAAGGCATAGGGTTGCGCTTCCCACAGCGGCTGGAGAAACCGTGCCACCAGCGCTGTCAACACGATGGTGATCGTGATGACCATCAGGGGACGCGGTTGACGCACAATCTCCTTCTGCATCGCCACCATGTAGAGGAGGAAGACGAATGACAGCAATATACTGAGCATCCCCTTCCCCGCCACCGCAATCCAACTGAGCTGTTTGGGGAGCGCACCTGTTGCTCGTGCCTTCTCTATCACTTCGGGGCTGACGAAATCCCCCGCTCGCACAATACTTTCCCCTGCCTGCACCTTCACCTTGACAGCTTCAATGGCTTCACGGGCTTCTTCCTTCTTGAGCCGCGTCGCCTCCTCATCCAGGATACGGTTCACCCGCAGGAATGACGAGGTGAGGTAGAGGACGATATCCTTTTGAGGTTGGGGTAAGCGCCCTGTCCAATAGGGGAGCGTCCGCTCTCGCAGCCGCTTGACCGTCTCTTCGGTCAGCTCAAAGGAGTTCTCGGAGATAGCGCGGTCGTAGAGGGTGATCGTCTGCTTGTTGACCTGTTCCCACTCGGCGGGTGTCAACGAGACGATAGCATTGGCGAGGGTGCCAGAAAGCACCACCGATGCGCTCGACAACTCAATCATCTGCTCAACCTGCTCCTCCTCCTCAAGCGTGGGGTCGTTGCGGATGGAGGTGATCGTATTGAGCAGCGAATCGAGGGTAGCTCGTTGCTCGGTGGGCAGCAGAAAATCGGTGGTGTAGACCAGGTTCTCAGGCTGATTTTCCGCTTGCGCGCGCGCCGCGGCTGTCCGCACCTCGCTGGCAAATTCTGCGCTGCGTGGGGCACGGATACTGATGGGGCTTGGTTTGCCCTCTTCCAAGATACCGGTGTCGCTTGGCAGTTGGAGCGAGAGCGCGAACCAAATCCCTAGGGCCAAAATAACCCCAGAGAGAGGCAAGATGTGTGGGGTGAGGTACCGCTGAGTGTGTTCGCTAGACAGAAGTTCTCTCCACCACGTGCGCAAACGGCCCCGTACGTTCCACGAGACGATGCGGTTCCACCACTGCTGTAAGAGTTCGAGCATAGATCCCCTCTGTTCTGCTAGGTCGAGCTTGCAAGAAGAGGTTCGTCTTGCGGGCAAGCGGGCTATATCTATACGAGTTTAAGGGTGCTTCAAAGCGTGATGTGCTTGAGGAAGACCCGATGTCGTTCCGCCGTCATAATGGCCTGTATCTGTGCGACGGTCGTATCAAGCGCTCCTTCTCGATTCGTGACAATATAATCAAAGGTCGTCACCTGGCTCATTTCGTGTTCTACCAAGCTCAGCCGGTGAACAATATCCTCTTCTGAGTCGGCATCGCGGTCGTAGAGCCGATGGCGAAGCTCTTCAATGGAGGTTGGAGCGATAAAAATCAAGATCGCCTCTGGCGCAATCTGCCGAATAGTTGCCGCGCCATCAATATTCACCCGCAATATAACATCTTTGTTGCTGGCCAAGGCATCGCGCACTTCCGACTTGGGAATGCCGCGGTAAGAACCATAGACGCGCGCCCACTCTAGCATCGCCCCCTGGTCGATCATCGCTTCAAACTGTGCATCGGTGACGAAGTGATAATCCACCCCGTCCACCTCACCCGCGCGCGGCGGGCGGCTATTGGCGGTCACGACAAAGTGAAATGGCAACCCTAGCTCATTCATCCGTGCGAGGACGGTATCTTTCCCCACCCCCGACGGCCCTGATAACACCACGAAGAGAGGAGGAGGACTCTTGCCCTCAATGATAGGATTTTGGTAGACCTCTGCCATATAATTGCTCGTTGTCCCCCTGCAGTCGTTCAAAGATCTGGCTCGCCAAAGATATGGTATCCTAGAGCCACCATGTATTTCGATGCACTTACGCTTACCGCAGTCGTTCAGGAATTGCGTGCGACCATTTTGCATGGCCGCATTCAGCGCGTGTTGCTGCCCGATAGCCTCAGCATTGGGCTAGAGGTCTATGCCCAACGCCAGCGGCACGAATTGCTTATTTCTGCGCACCCAACCTTCGCACGGGTTCACCTTGTTCGGGGGAAACTTTCCCGCGGGGTGGATCAAGCGACGCCATTGCTTTTGCTTCTCCGCAAGTATCTCTTGGGAGGCCGTATTGTCGATATTGAACAGCCGACTCTTGAGCGTACGTTGGTGCTAAGTATAGTCAAAGACGCGCCGAGATGCAACTACGACCACCCCGCTCAAACCGACCACGGGGAGGAAAGCTACACTGCGGAGGAAGCAGCAGAAGAATTAACCACGTCCGGGCCAAGCAACATGACCCTCATCGTTGAGACGATGGATCGTCGCAGCAACATCTTCCTGGTCAATTCGCAGGGCAAGATTGTTGAATGTGTCAAGCGCGTTACCTCGCAGCAGAGTTGGCGTGTTGCCCTCCCCAACCACCCATACATTCCACTCCCAGAGCAATCGGGTTACGACCCCCACGTGACCGAAGCAACGGATATTCAAGCCTGTTGCCGTGGGAAAGACCAACCCCTCGTCAAATCATTGGTGCGTGGTTTTCGGGGTGTCTCGCCACTGGTCGCACGCGAAGCGCTCTTCCGCACGTTGGGAGAAATCCCGTCGGGTGAGCTTGACCTGTCCGATGATCAAGCCGCAACCCTTGCCCTCACCCTGCGGACGCTCTACTACCGTGATGAGCCACCAACCCTCGCCAGCCAAGACGGCATCCCTGCGGCATATGCGCCCTACCGATTAACCCATTTCGACGATGTTCACGAGCACACCAGCATAAGCGAGGTGCTTGACCAGTTTTATACTGCCCGTCAAGACGTTACCGCCCACCAGCAGCGGCGGGGTGAGGTAGAGCAGATGCTTGCCGCCGCCCGGCAGCGGCTACAGCGTATCCTAGATCAGTTGGAGCACGAACAAGAGCGAGCAGAACAGCTAGAGCAGTGGCGGTGGGAAGGCGAAATGATCTTTGCCTATACTCATGCTATCACACCTGGTCAATCAATGTTGGTGGTGGAGGGCAAGGAAATCGCCCTTGACCCCGAGATGAGCGCGGTGGAGAATGCCCGCGAACGTTTCCGCCGCTACAACAAGGCGCGCAGTGGTCTCGTGAACATTGCCGAGCGGCTGGAGGAGACCCGACTCCGGCTTTCGGGAATAGAGCAGCTATCGGCTCTCCTCGCCGCGGCAAACGACCGTGAAACAATTGACCAGATAGCCTACGAGGCCGAAGAGCAAGGGTATATCACGGCGGGCACCAAATCATCTGGTTCCTCCTCAAAGAAGCCACGCAAAGGCGGCACCAAGCAGCGCAAAAAACAGCCAAAAGTCCGCGCCAAGCCATTGCACCTCGTGTCAAGCGACGGCATCGATATCTATATTGGGCGCAGCAGCACGCAAAATGAGGAAGTGACGTTCCGCATCGCCCGCCCCACCGATCTCTGGTTCCATGTGCATGGGCTGCCCGGCGCACACGTGATTGTACGGCGGGGTGCCAGTGCCGAGATCCCCGATACGACGATACGGGAGGCAGCCGGCCTTGCAGCCTACTTCAGCCGCGCTTATCATGAGCTGGAAGTGGATGTTGATATGACCGAACGCCGCCAAGTACGCCACCTCCGCGGCGGGACACCCGGATTGGTGACCTACCAGCCGCAAGAGACTATCCGTGTGCCGCCAAAAGAGCCGTGGTAGGGCTACGAAAGGCCAAGAAAGGCAGGTATCGCATTGCCCATGGTTCATCGTTTCTTCAAGCCGCATCGAAAATCAGAAGAGACTCCACCCGACTCCACCACTGAACCGCATCCGCAAGGCGAATATGGGGTAGATGGTGGTGGCCAGGATGGCAAATCGTCAAAACCGTCAACGGAACCGTCAAAACCGTCAACGGAACCGTCAAAACCGTCAACGAAACGGTCAAAACCGTCATCACAAGCATCATCACGGATATCACGCCTCCCCACCCACATGAAGGACGTGCGCAAAGCGGTTGAGAAGCAAACCCGACGGATGATCGAAAAGAACCCCCGCTATAAACGTACCCGTGCGTTTTGGCAATCGCTGTATGAAATGCGGGATTGGTGGGGGGTAATGCTGCCATTGTCGGCATGGGTAGGGTGGCGCACCTACCGCAAAGAACGGCGGAAAGTGGTAGAACAGCGGCACCATGCTCAGAAAACGGCCTCCACCTCGCCCTCGCACCAGAAAAAGAAAAATACACAAGCCAAGAAACAAACATCGAAACGAGTAGAGAAGCCAACAGAAAAGCGAACAGAAAAGCCAACAAAGAAGCGCCGTCGTTTTTCTCTTCGGCGTTGAATTGGCTGAATTGGCCAGTGGGCCGGTGATGAGTTGACGATATTCGTTGCTTTTTATATGATAGGTTTGGTGTATTTGTACCTGATCTGTAACTCGCTAATGTACACTTATTTGTTGTTGTAGAACGGCGAAGGGCACAGCGAGGGTACAAGCAGAGTTCGGGATGGTCTATCCGAAATCCGAAAGGAGGATGGCGCGGCAATCCCCGCCCCGCTCAAGCGAGTGGTTCCCTTGCCGCCAATTGGTATGCAATACCCACACATGTTTTGCCAGTGGTGTGGCAGCGGATCGGTCACGACCCACCGCCACCGGGCGAAAGTCATCAACACACAGATTGATTTCCCACATACACTCTATCGTTGTGCTGCTTGTCGACAGCTTTCGCTGGCCACCCACTGGAACAACCGCGAGGTGTTCTACCGGGCGATTGCCCATCGGCGGGCGCTCCGCTCTCCCATCTACGTCATCGTTTACCCGATTGCCTGCGCCTGGTGCGGCCAGACGGATTCGATGCATCCGGAAGATATCAACGCAACGATTGCAAACCCTATCAGCACGCGGATGAACTACGATGTCTATTGGTGTGATGCATGCAGCCGCCATACCGCGTTGTCCTACTTGGGAGAATTAGTTGCCTACCCCGCACGGACAGATACCATCTACGATACGCTCTATCATCTGTGCAATATCCGATCATAAAGGGGAAAACCCCGTGACGTGGCCGGAAAATGGGGGTGGGAGAGCTGTTTTGCACACACTGGCTATCTGTGCTACCATATCTATCAACTAGGCGCAGGGGACTGCCGTCTTCAGGCGGCAGGGGAATGCGCCCTTTACGGCTCGGATCGAGCCGTCAGGACAGAACGTGCGCCGATGGGCGGAGCGTGTCCTGAGAAGCTGTCTGCTTTCGCTGACAGAGTGATCACAGTCTTCCATGGGATTCCCTATCCTGAGATAAAAGAAGAACGGCTCGCTCGCAAGGGCCTACAGCCGCTCTCAATCGGCCTTAGTCGATGAAAACGGGCCTTGGTGAGCAACACCGTACTGTTTTATTAACAAGAAAAGTAGGGGGGTATACGCAGTGTCAGAGCAACAAAATGCAGGAAGAGCAATAAAGAAACAAGGCGCTGATGCCGGAAAAGGAGCCGCGGGGCAAGAAGCCACGTCCCAAGCCCCAGCCATGAACCGCCGTGAATTTTTGGCGTGGGCGATGGTTGGCTCAACAGCCCTGTTGACTGCAGTCGGCGGGGTAACAATGGTTCTTCCTGACCCAAAAAGTGACCCACTGATGCAGGGGATCGTCCCTGCAGGCCAAGATGGAACGCGCCCAATCGTTGGTGGGTTTGCCTACCCGCGCATCAAAGAGGGAACGTTCGGCGGGAAGTTTATTCTCGACCGCAAGGCCAAGAGCTATACCACCGAAGAGCGCCCGGAACTGGATGCGGTTGGCAAGTTTTACACCGTCAAGGTAGATGAGCTGATGCCAGACAACGATGGGGCCATCGCCGGAGACCAGAGCGCCAACATTATGGCCATCTACCAGGTGTGTACGCACTTGGGGTGCTTGGTGCCGTTTGACGGCGGGCAAAATCGGTTTATTTGCCCGTGCCACGGCTCAACATTTGAGCGTGACAGCGAATATGTGTTGGGGCCTGCGCCCCGCAACATGGATCAATTCGAGGTGGCGGTGGCCGACGATGGTACCATTACCGTCGATACCGGTCGCAAGCGCACCGGCAAACATCACGCATAACTCATTTCGTTGGCACGTTGGCGGCAACAATGCTCCATTTGCCTTCTTTTGAGTGTTGCGCCAACGTGCCTCCCCGCTGGCCTCGGTTGGCCAGTTGCTATGGAGATTGCGGTTTCTCCGCTGGGATACTACTCATGGTTTATGGGTATCTCTGCAACAACCGTACCAATTGAACGCATCGCTGGAGATGTATCGATTAAGGAGGAGGCGTGCAGCGAGATAGTCCCCTATTGAAGACCCCATTCGATAGAGTTCTATAAGCAATGCACGCTGTTTCATTCTATGAGTTTGTTCAAGCCAAGATTCCACCGTCAAGAGTGGTGATAGTGGTTGCCCAACATACGTCCGAGATTTGGGTTGGGCCCCACCGTCGCCACTCTTTGCGTGTAGAGCTTGGTTCGGTGAGCGGTTTTGCCTAGAAAGACAGACTGAGTATGGCGACACAGCCAGTTGAGCGTGCACGTGCCGGCACTCGGTTCAAGGGCTGGCTTGTTGAAGTAGGCCGCTCCTTCTTCCCCAGTATGGGGTGGAAAGAGTGGCGTGAAACCCTACGTGGAGACCCCGCCCCTCGGCCAAACCCACGCATGCGCGTTCACAGCAACAGCTTTTGGTACCACATCCGCCCACGTGCGGTACCCGAAGAAGCCACCGCGTGGTATTACACCCTGGGGATGGGGTGGTTGAGCTTTTACTTCTTCGTCCTCGAAACAATTACCGGCATCATTCTCATGATCTACTACGTGCCGTCTGCCTCACAAGCATACGACACCATGCTCCAGATTATGGGCGATGTCCCGCTCGGCAACTTGATGCGCAACCTGCACCGGCTTGGTGGACACTTTATGGTCGGTGTTGTCTTCCTCCATATGGTGAGGACATTTATCACCGCTTCCTACAAGGCCCCAAGGCAGATTGCGTGGCTGACCGGCGTAGCATTACTCCTTTCCACCCTGGTGCTTTCCTTCAGCGGCTATTTGCTGCCGTGGGATCAGCTTGCCTACTGGGCGGTGACCATCGGCTCGTCGATGGCCGATGCTGCTCCCTTTGTAGGGAGCGCCGCCAACTTGATTGTGCGTGGTGCGCCCGACATTGGTCAGGGAACACTCATCCGCTTCTATCTCTTGCACGTCCTGCTCTTGCCGCTGGTGGCGCTGATCCTCATCAGTGTGCACTACTATGCCGTGCGCAAGGCGGAGATTTCCCCCATCCACGAGATGTTTGAGGACAAGCAGCCGTCCAAGCGCAAGATCCCCTTCCTGCCCGACCAGGTCTTCTTTGAGATTGCGGTGATTGGGCTGGTGACGTTTGTCTTCATCGTGATTAACCAGTTCTTCTGGAACGCGAAGCTGGAAAACCACGCTGATGCGTTGGTCACGCCACAACACACCAAATCACCATGGTATTTCTTGTGGCTGCAAGGGATGCTCAAGATGGGGCCGAAGTTTGAGTGGGGTGTGTTGTTGCCCTTGGTTATCTTTGGCGCGATGTTTGCCCTGCCCTACATCGACCGCAACCCCAGCCGTCGCTTCAAAGACCGCCGCGTGGCGATCCTTGGCGGGGTGTTGGCGATGGTGCTGCTCGGCTTCCAGACCTACGGTGGTCTCCCGCAGTACGGTATCCAGATGACCGGCTCAAGCGAGCTTCAGTTTGAGTGGGTGCCCGGCGAAGGCGAAGGCAAGGCGGATCACGTGCCCTTCGATGCGCTTCCCGATGAGCAAGTCATCTTTGATACGGCAGAGGTGGAGGGTGCTGACACCTTCTACGACGGCTTTATTGAGGGCGACCCCGATGACCTCACCCCCAAAGCCATCGCGCTCTACTGGGAGTTCTATCAAGATGTGGAACATTGGCGACATGTCGACCCAGGATTTGCCGACGCCGATGCGAAGTTGACGATTGAGCCGTGGCAGCTCGAGGTCTTGGAAAACGGCGATGAATTCATCACCCTCAAGAAGGTGACGCTTGAATTGACCACCGGCGGACAGACGCAAGATCCGATCTTCCGCTTCTTGCCACGTACCAAAGATCTTTCGCCATTGGGGCATGGATGGATGCATGGCGCTGAGCCTGTGACCGAGACTGAGATGGAGGCTGTGGCTGAGTAGGTTTGGCAAGGCAGACCGCTGATATGTGGTTGATCCCCCCCGCATCGTCACTGGTGCGGGTGGGGGTATCACCTCCCAGTGGCACCAGTAGCCCTGAGGCCACGTATCACCGACGGGACGCCACGCATATCACACCTACCACATAGGCAATGTGACGCATCTATTCAACTGCAACAAGGGTAGCAGTAACGCACTATCGTGCCTGGAACGAGAATCAAGAAATGACACGGAACCTAGTGATTGCAATCGCCTCGATTCTTGCAACCACGGTCCTTCTCACCTATGTTTGGGTGGTAGAAAAAGAGGGTATGGCCGTTCGTGCTGCCCGCATTGAGGGACAGCAACTTGCGAAAGGCGCATTCGACTACGAATCGAACTGTGCCCGTTGTCATGGCTTGACGGGCGAAGGGATTAGTGGTACCCGCATCAATTTCCTCTACGTCAAGCGCGAGGATGGCACTGAAGAAGGCACCTTGATCGAAGAAGGCCGCTGGTATGGCACAAATCAGGTCAAGGAAAAGTATGGCACGCTTCGCAACTACATCGAAGCAACCGCCACGTCGGGTATTCGTGAGACGGACATGCTCGTGTGGAGCCACCGCTTTGGCGGCCCCCTGCGAGATGACCAAATCAAAAATATCGCCACCTATGTGATGAGCTGGCAAGGGGAGATCCCCGATGGCGCAGCCGACTCCGCACTTGACTATCAGGCGGAGGAGATTGCCAAGGTGATGGAAGGCGATGACCCCATTGCCGTCGGCGAGGCTGTCTACCAAAACATCTGCTCTTCCTGCCACAACCTCGACTCAACGACGCGCGTCGGGCCGGGCCAAGGCGGGCTTTTCGCCGAGGAAGGCACCACCTCCTTCGGCACTATGCTGCCCAATGGCGAGGAGATTACGTATGAGACCTTCCGCGATTGGGTGCACAAGGGGAGCCTTGGCTATCAGGATGAGCTGATTGACCCCATCAAGCCATACTGGGCATCGGGCAAGAAGCGAACCATCATGACGCCGTTCCCCACCATCGACGACAAAGCGCTGGTCGCCTTGATCGCCTACATGAGCCAGTTCGACCGCGATGGTAACCCAACGTTGCCGGTACTTGGCCCCGACTTGGAAGAGTGGCCAGTCAATGATGAGGGCGACTTGGAACCATTGACCGAATTCTTGGATGAGGACTTGAACATTGTGCCGGAGGTGCTGCGGTGAAAAACGCACTTCAAGAGACCTTCCGAGGGATAGCACCGCTTGAGATGATCCTGTTCCTCGTCTTTGGCGCAGTACACGTCGGCCTGCAGCAGTGGTGGCTTTTCTCTTTCGCGCTCAACCCGGGAGAGATTTTGCCATTCTTTGCTGATGCATCTGCCCTCTCTACTAGCAACCTCGTGCTGAACATTGAGATAGCAGTGGTATCGTTGGTCTACGCGGTAGCCGCTAACGTGGTGGTCGGCGGCGACAAGCCCATTTCGCGCTTCCTGGTGCGGATTGGCGTGGCGCTTTCCATCTACGGGCTGGTCGGGCAAGTTGTGTCCTTGTTTGTGCCCTTCATGAACTGGACATCGCCAGACCGCGGTATCCCCGTGATGCAGGCCTACTTCCTGGCCACGTTCTTCGGCCTTATCTTGGCCGGTATCGGCTCAAATGGGCTGTGGAGTGACAAGCGTGAGGAGTTTATCGCGGCGACGAGCAAAAAACGTCGCTAAGCTTCTCCCCGAATCTTACGCGGTGGAAGCCACGCCACTTCAGTGGCAGTGGAGGAAACCGCTCCAGGGCTGCTGTCATACCGCCTATTGTCTCGGAGACGGCTCTGCCGTCGCGCCAGGGACAAGCCGCTGCTCTTGAGAGCGTGCGGTATATGACATGATGTATATATGATACACAGGGGGAGTGTTCTCGGTTCTTCGGAATGGAAGGAACGGAAGCAACACTCCCCTTCTCTCTCCCCACTTGCATTTTGCACCACCTGCATACCATGCTGCATATCACGCACACGACCTGCACCACCCACTCCCCCCTCCGCACCCATCGTACCCTGCTATTGCTCATCATCGTTGGCGCACTGCTCATCCGGCTGCCGTGGCTTACTGCCCCCGATCCGGTTGGCGATTTGGAGCTTGCTGCGCGGCGGATGGGGTTTCTGCACGCGGAAGGGCTTGCGGGGTCGTACCTCTACCACGGCGACTATATGCCATTGCGGCTCTACCTGCTCTATGGGTTGAGCCAATTGGTGGAGCCGCTTGGAGGAGGGTTTCACGCCCCGCTCCCGCCCGTCACCCTCATCCTGGTCAAGATACCCGCGCTCTTTGCTGACCTTGCGACGGCTGTGCTCATCTTCACGTGGAGTGTGCGATGGCAGTCGCCACGCCGTTCAGCCGTGATTGCAATGCTTTATGCCGCATCGCCGCCTATCTGGATCAATGTGGCGTGGTGGGGGCAAGTTGATGCGTTGTTGATGCTCCCGCTTGTGGGTATGGTGACCACGCTTGACCGCGCACATGGGCGATGGGGGTGGTTGTGGTGGGCGGTGGCGCTTGCCATCAAGCCGCAAGCAATCGTCTTCGCCCCGCTCCTCTACGCTGCTACACTTCGGCTGCACGGCACGCGGGGGCTGGTAGAGGGAAGTGCTATCGCCATCGGCAGTATGATCCTCTTTTGTACACCACTTGTCGTGGCGGGGGAAGGGCCGGGGCTGATGCAGGCCTATTTTGGTTCTGTGGGCCGCTTTCCCAAGCTGACCATCGGCGCATATAACCTGTGGCATTTGATGACATGGGGGCACGGCGGCAACGATGATGCACTATTGTGGGGGAGTATCAGCTATCGGGCAGTGGGCATGATGATGGTTGGAGGCGTGGCGGCGGCGGTGATGATCGCCCTCCTGCGGCAGGCAACCCCCGTACGGCGGGCGATGGCGGGGGCGGGGTTGGGGTTGGGGTTTTTCCTCTTCCCAACGCAGATACACGAGCGTTATCTCTTTCTATCGCTGGCATTTGTGGCCCTGCTCATCGCCTACAACCCACGCTTTGTGCTGCTCTACCTACTCCTCATCACCACCGCGACGGTCAATATCTTCGCGACGCTTGATGGCTTCCTGCCGCACGTCACGCCTTTGCTCGCACATCCCGCACTCTCTCTGGGATGCGCCCTGCTGAATATCGCCGCGGTGGTCGTTCTTATGGGCAGGATGTGGGGGGAGGAGGGTGTGGTATGATGGAGGTATGGAGAACATAGAAACGCTTTTACCTCCGCCAGAAAGAGAGAGAATCTATGACACGCACACCATCGGAAGTCGTTGTACTCTTTCATCGTTCGGTTGAGCAAGGCGATTGGCATATTGTACAGGAGATTGTTGCGGACGAGTTTGTGTTTAGTGGCCCCTCGCCCAAGCCCCTCGACAAGCGGTCGTGCACTTCAATGCACAAGGCATTGTGGGCGGCGTTCCCCGACATCAATTTCCACGTTGAGGTGCTGAGCGAAGAGGGTGATGTCGTCACAACAAACGTCCGCATTACCGGCACGCACAAAGGGGTACTCATTCCCCCCTTGCCAGACCGATTTCTCTCTATCCCCCCCTCTGGCAAGGCCATCTCGCTCGACACAGAGTTTTGCACCTATACCGTGCGTAATGGGCAGATGATAAAGATGCACGTAGAACCAAACCCCAACGGAGGATGGCCGGGCATCTTCAAACAGCTCGATATCGAATATCCCTACTAAGGACTTCTTGAAGGAGGATCAATGTGGTTTCTCCAATGACGGCGCGCCGCGGGGGCAAGAACCGCAGTGCCATTGTGCTGATTGCGGTGTGGCTGCTCATGTTTCTGCTCACGTCGTGCTCCAACCCCTTCAGCGCAGAGCAGGAGTATGTCCAGACGATAGTTGGCCATACGCAGCGGACGCTTTCGACCATCAGCGAGCTGAACAAACTCGCCGCGCAGCCCAAACTGACCGACAGCGAGTGGATCAGCGAGGCCGAAACGCAACTCAACACACTCCGCGACCTGGTGAACGAAGCGTACACGATTGTGCCGCCGGAGCGGTTTGAAACATTCCACCAGCAATACCTCAGCCATATGGACACACTGAAGCAAGTCACCGATAAGTATGAGCAGGCGATGGAATTTCGGGATAATGAAGTGTTGCAGCAGGCTCTATCGCTGTTGGAGAAGGGCAAAGAACAGATTTCAAACTTGCGCATGCAGGCCAAACAACTCAAAGAGCAGCTTTCGGAAGAGGAGCAGGCAGAGTAAGCGGGAGTGTCACTCGCTTTGCTCCTCCGCCAACTCCGCCCACGTCTCATAGCACACATTGAGGCGGGTTTCAATCTCGCCATAGCGCGTTCCGAGGTCAGTAATCTGTTCAACGTTGATCTCTTCAACGTCTTGAGCATTACTGGCCTCTTCCAATGCCGCCTTGACCTCCGTTAATTCGGTTTCAAGCTGCTCAATTTCGGTCTCAATGTCGGCAAGTTGCTTTTTCCGCTGCTTCTCATCATCCTCAATGCGCTTGATCTGCTCACGTTTTTGCTGCTTGGTGACGACTTTTTGCTGTTTTTGCTGCTCTTGCCGCTTGGTATACTTCTCGTAGAAGTCGGTATAGCCGCCAAGGTACTCAACCAGCCGCTTCTGCTCAACCATCCACACCTTATCCGCCAGCGCATCGATAAACATCCGGTCGTGCGAGACGAACAAAATCGTGCCATTATACTCTTGCAGCACCTCCTCCAACGCCTCGCGGGCCTGGATGTCAAGGTGGTTGGTTGGCTCGTCCATGATGAGGAAATTGGCGGAGAGGAGGGTCAGTTGGGCAAGCGCCACGCGATTGCGTTCGCCGCCACTCAAATCGCCCACCCGCTTAAACACATCGTCGCCGTAGAAGAGGAAGCGGGCCAACAATGAGCGAGCGCGTTCCTCTGGGATATTGCCGCCCACCCGCTGCAGCTCTTCAATCAGCGTCGCGCCCATCGTGAGATGCTCGTGCCCTTGCGCATAGTAGCCCATCGTCACGTTGTGGCCGAGGTGGATCGTCCCATCAAGCGGGTAATGCTCGCCGATAAGCGTGCGCAACAAGGTGGTTTTGCCGCTGCCGTTGGGGCCAAGTAGGGCCACCCGCTCACCGCGATGTATTTCGAGCTTATCAAGCCGAAAGAGCGACAGCAGTGCATCTCTATCGCTATGCTGTTGGGGGTTTTGATAGCCGATCTCGACCTTATCAAAGGCCACCACCCGTTCCCCACTCCGCGCATTGCCGCCCAACGCCATGTGGATAGTCTTCTGGTCTTGCGGGCGATCAAGCTGTTGCTCTTCCTTGAGCCGGTTGAGCCGCTTTTCCCGCCCTTTGGCCTCTTTGCTGCGTTGGCCCGCCTTGTAGCGCTGAATAAAGGCTTCTGTGCGGGCGATGAAGGCCTGTTGTGCTTCATATTCTTTGGCCATCCGCTCCAGCCGTTCTGCCTTGAGCGTGAGAAAGTGGTTGTAGCTGGCGGGGTAGTCATCTATCTGCCCAAATGAGACATCAAGCGTGCGCTTGGTGACCCGATCTAGGAAATAGCGGTCGTGCGACGTGACAATCAGCGTCCCCTCCCAACTCTTGAGGAAGCCATCAAGCCACTCCAATGCTTGTAGATCGAGATGGTTGGTCGGCTCGTCGAGGAGGAGCAGATCTGGTTCAGAGAGCAGTGTCGCGGCCAATGCGGCACGGGTTTTCTGCCCGCCGCTGAGCTTGGTCACCCGATGATGGTAATTTGCCTTGGAGAAGCCAAGCCCGTGCAGTGTGCGCTCAATCCGCTGCTGCATATTGTAGCCGTCGGCGTGCTCAAAGCGCGTCGCCAACTCTCCATACCGCTCCATGGTTTCTTGCCAATCGGGGGCGGAGGTGTCGGAGATATGCTGCTCAAGCCGCCGCAGTTCTGCCTGCAGCTCATTGAGGAAAGAGAGGGCAGACTCCATTGTCTGCCAGAGTGTTTGTTCGCCCTGAAAGATTGGCTCTTGCGCCAGGTAGGCGACCCGCCGCCCACGTTGCACATTGACCATTCCCTCATCATACGGCTCAGAACCGGCAATGATTTTGAGCAGGGTGCTCTTACCGGCCCCGTTTGGCCCCACAAGCGCGACCTTCTCCCCGCGGCTCACTTGAAAATTGACATCGCGGAGGATGAGGTCGGCACCGTGGTATTTCGTAACGTTGTTGATGTTCAACAGGGACATCTATGATGTTCCTTCTTAACAATTTCGTTGATCCGGTGATTTATATGGTTCGTGTCAGTCTATATACGTGGTGGGTTCCTACGATTTCTTCACCGCGTGGCCGCCAAACTGGTTGCGCAATGCCGCAAGCACCTTGTCGCCAAACGTCTCCTCCACCTGCGAACGGAAGCGATTTTGCAGCGCCGCAGTGATGACGGGGATAGGGTAGCCGCGGTCGACAGACTCAAGCACCGTCCATCGCCCCTCACCCGAGTCGGGCACATAGCCAGCGATGTCGTGTAGATCGGGGTCTTCTGCCAGCGCACGCTCGGCCAAATCAAGCAACCACGACCGTATTACACTGCCGTGCTGCCAAATCTGGACGATGTTGTGCAGGTCGAGGTGCATGTCGGTCTTGGCGTTCATCAGCCCAAGCCCCTCTGCATAGGCCTGCATCAGCCCATACTCAACGCCGTTATGCACCATCTTGACAAAGTGGCCCGCGCCATTCGGCCCAACATGGCCCCATCCCTTATCCGGCGCAGGCGCAAGCGTCTCGAAGATGGGGGCGTTGCGATCAACGATGTCTTTCTCTCCCCCGATCATCAAGCTATATCCCTCTGTGACGCCCCATACCCCGCCGCTTGTGCCAACGTCAAGGAAATGGATGTGGTGTTGACGCAATATACCGCCGCGGCGAATAGAATCGTGATAGTTGCTATTGCCGCCATCAATCACACAATCATCTGCAGTAAGCATTTGCGCAAGGTCGGTCACCACTTGCTCGGTGGGGTTGCCAGAGGGTACCATCACCCACACGGTGCGGGGCGGGGTCATCTTGTTGATGAGATCTTGAATAGATGTCGCCCCGACTGCCCCCTGCTCAACCGCGGTCTCAACCTCTTCCCCAATGCGGGAATACCCAACCACGCGATGGCCCCCTTGTATCAAGCGGGCGGCCATATTGCGGCCCATTTTGCCAAGGCCGATCAATCCTATCTCCATAAGTATGCTGCTACTTTCTGTATCAGATGTATCCGATGTATCCAAATCCTCTTGCTATTATAGCGGCAATAGCGGTGATGAGGTGATCAATATCAGTCAATCTCCACCCCGTCAAAGAGATCGCGCTCGCAAAGCCCGGCGACTGGTTTGGGGTAGTCGCGCATAAAGGTATCTTTGCCGCTGTTCCCCGTGACACGGAAAATCCACCCAAGCAGCCCGCTCATCAAGCCGGAACCGCCTCCTTGGCTGGCGTGGCAGAGAGCAGCCGTCTTTTTGTCGTGCTCTAGCGGAAGATAATCGACAATAGCGTGGACAGGGAAGTCTTCCACGGCAATAGAGGTGAGGTCAATATCGCCGTTGCGGCCAAAATGGCGTGGGTCTTTGCCGAAGAGTGGCATCAACCGCACTGCCATGCGCAAAAACCGCCGCGGGAAAGTGTGGAAATAGAGCTTTTGCGGGCGGTAGGGAGGAAGACTGTTGGGAAGGCCATCTTCGTGGTAGCGGGAAGCGTCCGACGCGGCATAAAAGGCGTCAACCGTCGCTTTCTGTATCGCGATGTGGTCAGGATGACGGTAGCCGCCAATCGGGTCGAAGGTCAGGACGACATGTGGGCGCAGTTTGCGGATGTAATACACCACCTGCGCAACAAGCGTGTCGTGCGGAGCCTGGACAAGCGCATCAGGATGCTCGTTGTCGGGCGTGTTGGGCATACCAGAGTCGCGGTAGCCGAGCAAAAAGACACTCTCCAGCCCCAATGCCTCGGTGGCGCATTGAAGCTCTGCCTCTCGCCGCTCCGACTTCGATTGGTAGCCGCTCAAAAATTGCTCATCGACATCGCCCGCCTCGCCGCCGGTGGCGCATATAAGCGAAACCGCCGCCCCGCAATCGGCATAGAATGCAAGCGTGCCCCCCATCCCAAACGACTCGTCGTCGGGGTGGGCAAGGACAGCCAACATCCGCGGGCGCACATCAGGAGTAACAGACATGTTTCTATCTCCAACGATATCGTGTGTACTTCGTCTGCCGCTATGACGCTAGGAGTAGCATACATAGCATAGACAGCATAGCACGTCCGTAGTTTGCCCGCAAGGCGGGGGTGTTCGCATATTCTGCTCTTTTCTGCTATCATATTGCCAACATCAGACTCCTTATCTACCACTGTCGAAATCTACACGTAGCCGTACCTTTGGAAAACACCACCAAAGAACGATATATACCAAACGATGATAGCTAGTTTGCTGATCCAGGCAAACGGACTGCTCACTGCGACAGTCTTGATTGTTGCGTTTTCACTCCTGACCTACATTGCGCTTCACAATTGGCGCAACAGCGTGGCGCGGGCACTGTGTGTCTTACTGGCGAGTGTAGTGATAGTCTACGGGGGCGATGTGCTCCTTGGGCGGGCCAATCGCCCGGCGACGATACAGTTCTTGCTGCGCGCCCAATGGTTAGGGATTGCGCTGGTTCCTGCCGCCTACCTCCACTTTGCCAATGCGATGCGGTGGCTGCACCGCTCTCCCAACGAAATCGCCACTAACCCGCTCTCCCATCAAGAACGGCGGCGGGTATGGTTTGGCTATTTGGGAAGCATGATCTTCTTCCTGCTGGCGCTGCATACCGATCTGGTCGTGCGGGGGGGGATCTCTGGCGATTTACTGTCACAGTTTCAGGCCGGGCCAGTTTTTTGGGTCTATGTCGTCTTTTTTTCCGCAAGCTTGGTGGTAACATTTAAGGTCATCATCCGCGCCCAACACCGTGCCCTCACCCCCACACTGCGGCGGCGGTTGTCCTACCTGCAGGCAACATTTGTTGCACCCGGACTTGGGGTATTCCCCTACCTCGTCCTGGCGGGCAATGACTTACCTCTCTCATCAAACACGGTGCTATTGCTCTCTGCATTGGTGAGCATCGGCGTGATGGTTATGCTAACCGTGATGACCTATAGCATTGGGTTTCAGGGCGTGCTGATGCCTGACCGGCTGATCAAGCAGGATTTCATTCGCTGGTTTTTGTATGGCCCAATGGTTGGCGTGACTATCATCCTTTGTATCCAGATCGTGCCGTGGCTTGATAGCTTGCTTGGGCTGCCCAGCGATACGCTTATCACCTTTGTCGTGATGATGATGACGGTCTTGATGCCTATTTTCATCAGCCGGGTGCGCCCCTACCTCGATGCACTGGTCTATATGCAGGATCAGGATGAGATAGACTACCTACGCGGTCTTCCGCGCAATGTCTTCACCCGAACCGACCTCCGGCAACTGCTAGAGAATACGCTGATTGCTGTCTGCGGGGCGATGCAGGCGGAGACGGGCTTTGTGGCAGGCCCCTCCAAAGAAGGCTATACGGTGAAGGCGGTATGTGGTTCGCGGCGTGAGGTGAAGCAGTTTGTGGCCGATCATCCGCTGAGTGATTTGGTGGAGGAGCTGGAGCATATCGCCCCCCGCGACCGCGATGGCGAGTCGTCCGGGGATGTTTTTGTGTCGTGTGGAGCATTTCGGCTGTTGCCGCTGCGGAGTAAGAATAATGGGTTGTTTGGCGTGTTGGGGATAGTCGCACCGCCCGGCACCGACGCCGTCCTCAGCAACGAGTCGCTCATGCCCGAGTCTCGCCACTTGATCGACGTGCTCACTCACCATATGGAATTGGCGATGACCACGGTGCAAATGCAGCAGCGTATCTTGGAAAATCTCCGCAACCTTGGCCCAGAGATGGAATCGCTCCAGCAGTTGACCAAACAGCTCGATCAGGCGACCCCCGACTCGCTTGCCTCCATCGACACGGATATCTCGCTGCACCCGCAATTTCCGCAGTTGGTAAAGGATGCGCTGACACACTATTGGGGCGGGCCAAAGCTCTCCGATAGCCCCCTCCTCAAGCTGCGCACCGTTCGCTTGCTGCAGGAGCAGGAACCAAGCCCAACACGCGCCCTCCAAGCCGTATTGCGCCAAGCAATCACCAATCTGCGCCCCGCCGACCAACTCGATCCGTCGGCGCAAGAGTGGCTGCTCTATAACATATTAGAGCTTCGCTTTCTGCAAGGGAAACGCATCCGCGATGTCGCCCACCGCCTCGCGATGAGCGAATCGGACTTCTACCGCAAACAGCGCATCGCGGTTGAGGAAGTCGCACGGCAATTGGTCTTGATGGAAGATAGTGAGAAAACGGAAAAATCGTGAGGAGTTGGCGGGCGGGGAGGGATTCGAACCCTCGAGGGCTGTAACACCCTACGGCATTTCCAATGCCGCGCACTAGACCAACTATGCGACCCGCCCGTGCCTGCGTCATTGTACCAAATTCTCGCCGCTTGTGCAACTTCACGGCACGCCGTCCAGGTGTGGAGGCAGCGCGTCTCTGGCGCGCAGGCCAACCAACCTCTCCTCCTTCAGGTATCGCTCACCTATCCAAGCAGGGATGATATCTTCTTGAGGGCGGTTTATGATTTATCCGCTTTGCTTGTATGTTGCGATAACGGCTCCCATGCGCTATACTTCTCCGGCAGAACAAAGCCGATTAGCTATGAGGGGAACAACTGGATGTCTGACCACAAAGCAACGATTGGCCTGATTGGTGGGAGCGGACTGTATGGGATGAAGGAACTGGAGCAGGTAGAGGAAGTCACGATTGACACGCCCTATGGCCAGCCCAGCGACACCTACGTGGTGGGGACGCTTGCGGGCCACCGGGTAGCCTTCCTACCGCGCCATGGCCGTGGCCACCGCATCATGCCTTCGGAGATCCCCAGCCGCGCCAACATCTACGGGTTCAAGCAGCTTGGCGTCAAATATCTGATTTCAGTCAGCGCTGTGGGAAGTCTGCGGGAGGAGTATCACCCGGGCCACGTGGTGATCCCTGAGCAAATCTACGACAACACAAAGGGTATCCGCCCAGCGACCTTCTTTGGCAATGGCGTGGTGGCGCACCCCGTCTTCGACCGCCCCTATTGCTCGACGCTCCGCGACAAACTCCACGAAGCCGCGACCAAAGCCGGTGCCACGGTGCATAAAGGCGGCACGTATGTTTGTATGGAAGGCCCACAGTTTTCCACCATCGCCGAGAGCGAGGAAAACCGTCGCCGTGGCCACGACCTCATCGGGATGACGGCCCTCCCCGAGGCGAAGCTGGCCCGCGAAGCCGAGATTGCCTACGCCACACTCGCAATGATTACCGACTACGATTGCTGGCACCCCGAACACGATTCGGTGACGATTGAGATGATTATTTCGGTGCTACAAGCCAATGTCGAGCTTTCACAGCGCATTGTCCGTGAGGTTGTGACGCTTATTGGCGATGGATTTGACAGCCCGGCGCACACCGCAATGCAAAATGCCATCATCACCGACCGCTCAATGATCTCTGATGAGGCCCGTCAGCGGCTCGATCTCCTGGTAGGGAAGTATCTCTAAACATTTTTATGGTTCCATCCGACTTGTTTCAACTCTTGCAATGTCCCTCATGCGGCAGTCGTGACCTTCACGCTACCCGTGAGGGACTACACTGTTCGCAATGCACCACGTGCTACCCCATCCACGAGGGCTATATAGACCTGATGCCCCGTGAAGCGGTATTTGGCTATGTGTCCAAGTATGTGAGCGAGGAGGAGCACCTCGCTGATGAGCTTGACTACCGCGACCTCGCCCCACCCCTCTTGGCGGCTGGCGTACGCAACCGCGCACTCCGCCGTCTCCTGCGCCTCTCTCCTGATGATATCGTGCTTGATAATGGCTGTGGAACGGCAAAATTCGCCGCGTGGAATGCCGATCAAGTTAAGCTGATGATCGGCTGCGACCCGGCTACGCTCTTTGCCGATGCCGCGGTTGAGGAGGTGGCCTTGGTGAAGGGCGATTCGCGTGTTCTCCCCTTTGCCGACAACACGATTGACAAGGCAATTTCGATAGATGTCCTCGAGCACTTCCCCCGCGACGTGATCGCCACCTACCTGAGCGAAACAGCACGGGTTTTGCGGCCAGGCGGGCAGATGCTTATCTTCTCCAACACCCGCGAACGCTCACCTATACAACCGCTCATCGACATCAGCCGCCGGATAGGGCGCATATTCGTCAAGGCGGGGCTGTACGACTTTGAGCGCGAAGCACGCCGCAAATCAGACCATATCAAAGCCTTGGAGACGTGGGAAGAAGTGCAAGCGGCGGTGGAAGAGGCAGGCTTGCGGCAGGCCAAGGTGGTTTTTTGGAATAGCCTTTTCACGACGTTCGTGGAGCATATCGTGATGAAGTTGGGGGAGACGGTCTTGGGCCGCAGCACAAAGCCCAAAACACCCCCGTCTGACAATTCTGTCAATTCTGTCGTCAATCCGAACGACACCGACGACAAGAGCGATACCAGTAATGACAACGGGCATGTTGGGGAGCGGGAAATCCGTGCTCGCCAACGGGTACGCCGCCACATTGGGCAAAAGGGCGTTTTTTACACCCTGCTCTTCGCTATCACCCTGCTGATGGAGCTTGACCTGTGGTTGTTTGGCTGGATGCGGTGTGGAAGCTATTTTCTTGTGGTTGAGAAGCCTTAGCTATGCGTATTCTCTACGTTTCTCCCATTGGAAAAGGGGGCGTGGACTTCGGCATCCAGAATATTACCCGTTCGGTGCGGCAAACGGGCGCAGATGCAGAACTTCTCCGCCTCCCGCACAGCTACAACTTCCTGCCATCGCTGATACCAACCGGGTTGCCACGCGGGTGGTGGCAAGGGTTTGACGTTATTCAAGGGCGGTCGCGGGTGGCATTTGCGCTCCAACGCACCGGCCTCCCCACCGTCACAACCGTGCACCACCTGACAACCGATCCGGCTCTCCAATCGTATAGCTCATTGGCACAGCGGCTCTTCTACCGCCTCGTGGAGTCGCGCTACGATAGGTGGTCGATAGAGCGCGCGTATGCGGTTGTCTGCGTGAGCCGCTTCACCCAGCGCCAGGTTGAGGAGACCTATGGCCGCCACGATACGACGCTCATCTATGATGGCATAGATACGGACGTGTTCGTTCCAACACCGTCCTTCGCCCGCCGTGATGGGGTACTTCCGCCAGGAAGCAGTCTAGGGAGTAATGATGGCCGCATTCGTTTGCTGTTTATCGGCAACCAAACCCGACGGAAGGGCTTCGATCTCTTGCCATCCATCCTCGATCTGCTGCCAGAGGACTATGTGCTCTATTACAACAGCGGATTTCAGGGCAACATAGCCCCCCCACACCCCCGTATGATCCCCATTGGCACGCCAGATAGACAGACCCTAGTCGCTGCCTACCAAAGCTGCGATATCTTGCTGTTCCCATCGCGGCTGGAGGGCTTTGGTATCGTGCCTGCGGAAGCGTTGGCGTGTGGGAGGCCGGTGGTGACAACGAACACAAGCGCACTCCCCGAAGTGGTCGACCACGGCGAGAATGGCTTTCTGGCCCCGCTCAACGACATCCGACAATATGCCAACTATGTGCGCCAGCTTGGCGAGGATGCCGCGCTTCGGCGGCGGTTTGGCGAGCACGGGCGGGAGAAAGTGGTGAGGTGCTTCGGCTATGATATGCTGGGATCGGAGTTCGTCGCGCTCTATCGGCGGCTGTTGGAGGGAAAATCGGCGGATCACGGGCATAAGCGGCATATGCGATAAGAGGAGGTGATTCGAGTGATTCGAATGATCCAAAGATGGCAGAACTGTGGTACAGTAATAGTAATAGTGAACAGTTGGATATGCAAATCATTCAGAGTAGAATGTAGAAACTTGAAGCACCGTGGCTCCTAATGTCATTTCCATCCGTTCCGACCTCGATATCATAGCTGCTCGCATGGCCGCCCGCGATGTCGCTCGGAGCGCTGGCTTTAATGCGATAGATCAGGCCCGCATTGCGACTGCCGCTTCAGAGCTGACGCGCAATATTTTGGCCTATGCACAAGAAGGAACCGTAACGATTACCGAGGTTCGCGATAAAAACCGCCGTGGGATCGAGCTTATCTTTGAAGATCAAGGGCCTGGCATCTCCGATATCAACCGGCTTCTCCGTGAAGATACCTCCACCCCCGGCACCAGCGGATTTGGGATTTCTGGCTCGCGCCGGTTGATGGATCAGCTTGAGATCGACACCACTATTGGCCTCGGAACGCGAATTGTCTGCCAAAAATGGATACGCTAACTATTTTCCAATATGCTTGACGTGTTCAATAACCCGTTTGCCCTCGTGCGCCCCCAACACCGCCGTCATCCCAATGTAGAACATCGCCCCAACGCCTCCCATCGCCACTAACCACCCAATGAGCAATAGCAAGTCATCCGGCCAACGATAATCGCCTCCCATCGACAAGAAAGGCAGATAGTCTTGGGAGAGCAGCGAAATGCCCCACAGCATCCCGCCCAATGCCACCGTCGCGATGACTGCCGCCCGCACCGACTTCCACAGCCTGTCGTCGCGCCAGAGCGAAGGCAGTTGGCGGCCAAGGAGGAAAAAGAGCAAGATGGCTTCTATCGTATTGGCGATGCTGAAGGCAAATGCCAATGCACCCACCCCTCCCCCGAAGTACAGCACCGCACTCCCCATCATGATGTTGAGTGATACCTGCAACAACCCAACGAGTACGGGGATGAGGGTCTGCTGCATCGCGTAGAATGTGCGGATGAGGATTTCGGAGGCGGAAAAGGCCGGTAGTGCCAATGCATAGCCGATGAGCGGGATGACGGTGTATTGCAGCGATACCACGCCAAACTCCCCACGTTGGAAGAGCAGCCGCACAAGTGGCACATCAAGCGCGATGAGGGCAATCATGGCGGGGAGGGTCAGGAAGAGAATTATCCCCAACGTACGCCGGACGCGCTCCATCAACTCCTCCATCTGGCCCTCTGCGAAGAGCCGGGCGAGTTGGGGGAAGGCGACCGTACTCAAGCTCAGCGAGAAGACGCCGTAGGGCAAAAGCATCAGTTGGTAGGCGTAATCAAGGCCCGCAATGCGCTCTGCGCCCATCGCCAGCCGCGCGGTCAGCGCCGCGGTCACGAGGATGCTCAACTGCGAAGCGGCTTGCCCCACCACCCGCGGAGCCATCTGCATCGCCACCGTACGCGTTTCTGCGATTCTGCGGCCAAGCGTGATACGCACCCGCATCCCAAGGTGCCACAGCCCAGGAAGTTGCAGCACGATATAGAGCGCCGCGCCAATAATCACCCCCCACGCAAGGCCCCATATGCCGATGTGTGGCGCAAGAAACATCGCCCCCGCAATAATACCAATGTTGTAGATGGCAGGGGCAAGCGCCGGTAGCGCAAAGTGATTATGCGCATTGAGGACGGCCATCGCCAACCCGCCAAGGCCAAGCAGCAACGGCGAAAGCAGGAATAAGCGCGTCAAGTCGGTGGTGAGGGCGAGAGTAGCGGCATCAAACCCTTGCCCGCCATAGAACCACTCGGTGAGGGTAGGCGCAAACACCCATATGACACCGCTTGCGACGGCCAGAATGCCCAATGCCCACGTCACGATGGCACTCGCAAGCCGCCATGCGCGTTCCTCGCCATCGCGCTCCCACACCTGGATGAAGACGGGGATAAAGCTGCTGCCCAATGCGCCGCCAATGATCACCATATAGAGTAGGTCGGTGACTTTGAAGGCGGCGCGGTAGGCTCCCAGGTCGGCGCTGGTGCCAAATTGCGCCGAAATGGCGACCTCTCGCAACAACCCCGTGACGCGGCTGAGCACGTAGCCTCCCATCACAATCAGGCTGCTGAGTGCTGTTCCGCGGAAACGCGATAGGAATGAGGAAAGTTGCATTGCGCCTACCCTTTTGCTATAATATTCCTTTAGACTTCTACGAGATTCTTTGAAACCTAAGGAGGAATACAACCCTTGGCAAACACACAATCATCCAAGAAACGCATTCGGACGAATTCACACAAACACATCCGCAATCAGATGTACCGTTCGCGGGTGAAAACCGTCGTCAAGAAGGCTGAAACGACTATCTTCAGTGGCAACGCCGCGGAGGAGGATGTGCGCGCCGCATTGCAGACGCTCGACAAGGCCGCAGGCAAGGGCATCTTGCACAAGAACAACGCCGCGCGTCGCAAGTCACGCTTGATGAAGAAGTATAACAAGGTGTTCCAACAGGCCGCCGCCTAATCCCCCACCGACATTATCCCGATGTCCCGACGAGCGATGAGCCGCACACCTCCAGAACCACCATATCAAGCGCAATGTCGGCTTGGATCTGCCCGCGCTTCGTGGCGTGGTCAAGTTCAAGCAGCCGGTCGTGGAGCGCCGCCAACTCTCCCGCGCGAAATCTCTTGACCTGTTCCAACGCTTTCTTTACCACAAAGGGTTTCTGGTTGACTTGTGCGGCTATGTCGTTTACGTTGTTGGAGCGAGGACGTTGCCCAGCAAATGGCTCTACATTCAGCAAGATGCGCACCTGTCGAATCACCATAAAGAGGATGTAGGCAGGTGCTTGGCCTTCCTCAAGGAGCGCGTGTAGCCCCTGTAATGCCGCGCCCCGCTGTCGCTGGCTCAGGTTGTCCATAAAAGCAAACAGGTTGTACTCTTGGTTGTCTTGCACTAAGAGTATCACGTCATCTGCGGTAATCTTCCCCCCCCGCCCCACATAGCACGACAGCTTCTCCAACTCGTTGATCAACGCCCGGCTATCATCGCCGACATAGTCTGCCAGATGGCTGGCCGCGGTGCGGTCGAGCTTGACGTCCAGCCCGCGCGCACGCTCATTGAGCCACGCGAAGAGGTCTTTGCCTTGCCGCGGGAGAAATTCTTGGATGGTCGCGTGCTTTTTGAAGTAGGAGTAGAGGCTGGTGCGCCTATCGACCGATTCTTGCTCCACAAAGGCAAGATCGCACGTATCGGGGAGCCGCGGGAGCCACGTCAGTAGCTGTTCGCGGAGCTTGGCCGTCTTGAAGTGCTTGAGCACGTCGTGGGCTATCACCACGCGGCGGTCGGCCAAAAATGGGAATGCTTCACACGCGGTGGCGAGCGCTTCAATCGTGAGCGACCGGCCATCAAGGGTAGCGCTGTTGAAATGGGCGACATCAGGTGGGAGGCTCGCGCGGAGAGCGTGAACCGCTTCGGTGCGGGAAAACTCGTCCGGGCCGTAGTAGAGGTAGAGCATAGAAGGAAATGGTCAAGCCCCGCCTTGCCGTTGTTGGGTTTGCTTCAGAGCCTGCATTCGCAGATGGGTGCCCGCCCGTGAATAGCAACGACCCGTCGCGCTATTCACATTGGAGCTGCGGCTCCCTTGTGTATTGTGTTGGTCGAAGCAAACGTCCAACTCACCAACAAGACCGGGCTCTACTCAGATAATACCACAGTGGCTAGAGAAATGCAACTCTAATCAAACCGCTCCGGCAAGATACCGCTCGACCCAAACCCAAGCGCCGGGTGCTGCCGCAGTTGGAAGATGGTATCAACCGAAATACCGCTGTGAATGCGCTGAATGACTTCGGCAAGCAGGTTGTTGATGCTCAAGACGGTCAAGTTGGGCCAGCGCTTCTCTGGCGGCAGGGGCAGGGTATCAGTCGTGACGAGCTCGACCAGCGGGCTGTTGCTCAACCGCTCCACCGCCTTGCCGACAAACACCGGATGCACACAGCTTGCGTAGACCTCCCGCGCGCCGCGATCCTGTAGCAGATGCACGACCTCAAGCACCGAACTGCCCGTTGCAATCTCGTCATCCACGATGATACACCGCTTGTCGCGCACATCGCCAATCAGGTTCATCACTTCAGGAGACGACATGTCGCCATCTTTCGATGACAAGTTTTGCATACGGCGCTTCTCTGCGATGGCGAGCGGGACACCAAGCATCTCGGCAAAGTTGCGGGCGCGCTTGGCAAAGCCCATATCGGGCGATACCACGATGGCATCATCCCAGCCCTTCTCGGAGAAGTAGCGCACCAAGAGCGATAGCGCACTCAATTCGTTGACAGGGACGCTGAAGAAGCCCTGAATCTGCCCGGCATGCAAGTCAAGGGTCACGACCTGCTGCGCGCCCGCCACCTGGATCATATCCGCCAACATCCGCGCGGTAATGGGGACGCGGGGTTGGTCTTTCTTATCGGTGCGGCCATAGGCATAATAGGGGATAACAGCGGTGACACGGCCTGCCGATGCCCGTTTGCAGGTGTCGAGCATAATCAGCAGTTCCATAATATTGTCGCTCAACGGCGGGCAGAGCGATTGGATCACGAAGACATCTTTTTCGCGGACACTCTCGTTGAGCTTGATAAAGATATTATCGTTGACAAATTTGGTAACAGTCACATTTCCCAGCGGGACGCCGACGCGATCACACACCAAGAGGGCGAGATCCTTGCAGCTACTCCCGGAGAATATGCGTACTTCATCAAAACGACTACTCACTTGTTTTACCTCTCAGCAAAGCCAAAAGCTCTCGGCGGTCGATGTGCAGTACGGTAGGGATGTGGGTGTCGGGTGAGCGGGTTGCGTGCTCCTCACTAAAGATCAGGCTCCGTATAGCCGCGTGTTGCAAAAACGTCGCAAGCAGCTCATCAAGCGTCATCGGCAGCAACCGCGGGACAGGGCGGAGGTGATTGCGTTGCGCAAACACAAATGCATCATCGGGGCACGCGAAGGTGACTAATATGCGAGAGCGCTCTTGAGGCGGTGCCTCTCCCTCTACCCCCGCCTCTGCCTCCTCCTGCGAAGCGGCCAATTTACGTTGCGGGGTGCGGTAGATGTAGAAGATATGGCCGTCTTCATAGCCAACGCTCCGCAACTGCTCCTCGACATGGGCAAATGCCGGGAGGATGTCGTGCGGCTGAAACCCCTCTTGTTGCGCAACTTTGAGAAAAGCGACTGGCTTCTTCATGAAGGCATATGTGCTCGGATAATCGCAGCGACTTCTTCAAGCTCTTCCGTCGAGGCGGGCTGTGCATCTCGCAGCCGTATCTTTTGCCCTTCCCACGCCGGAATAATGTGGTTGTGGTAGTGGAAGACGATTTGCCCAGCCGCGCTGCCATTGTTTTGCCAGATCTTGAACCCATCGGGCTTGATGCCATCCATAATAGCCCGCGCCACACGCTGGGTGACCTTGGCGACCGTCGCCGCGAGTTCGGGGGGCATATCAAGTAGCCCCGCATGCTCTTCTTTGCAGATGACCAACGTATGGCCGCGCGAGACGGGGTTAATATCCATAAAGGCAAGGGTCTCTTCGTCTTCGTAAACCTTGACGGCGGGCAGTTCCCCCTGCACAATTTTCGTAAAAATTGACGCCATATGGTTCCTCTTTCCCTTTCACTATCTGGCAACAAGAACATCTACAATTTCTTCAGAATGCACCGAAAGGGACGAAAAAAGGATACCCTCTTCGCCCATTCCCGCCCCATTATAACATGACGCTAACATGCTGTTAACGCCCCACATAATAGTCGCGGTGTATGATATCAATAGACGAAACAAAGAAACGACAATTTCCCCGCCCCACCGCCAACAAGCAACAATAAACGGCAACGAAGCGGTGGCGGGTCGATATAGAAAGGAACAAGGTTATGATGGCACGCTTTATCTCTTCCAGCAAACACGTGTGGACAACCATCATTCTGGTGGCAAGCACCGCGTTGGTGGCCTTGGCGATGGTCTCCACGCAAGCCGCGGTGATAGTTGGCATTGCATTGGCCGCTTTCCTGCCGATTCTCTTCCTCACCTACGGCAATATCCTGGCCACCATGCCTGTTAGCGTCCGCCATTCGGCAAAGGCAACACGGGTGCATAGCGAGCATCCCCGCCCTGCGAAGGTGTCAAGGCTGCAGCCACGGCACATTCTTGCCCCCAACGGCGAAGTGCGGCAAGCGTGGGCTGTGCCAGCACAAAGCCATAACGGCTACCACCTGATGCTGACAACCGAAGGCTATGTGGTGACCGATGAGACCGGACGCATTATTCGCGGGCTGTAGCATGGTTGTATGCTATAATTGGGCAGTGTTTTCGGATAGATATGAGGATCAGACAGAGGATTAGATAGAGGAGCGGATATGTTCTCAGCAGAAACCACTGCCCTCGTGCTCATCGACGTGCAGGGAAATCTTGCCCATTCGGTGGTGGAGAAGGAGGCGCTTTTTGAAAATGTGGCCACGCTTATCCACGGGATGAAGTTGCTTGGCGTGCCCATCGTGGTGACAGAGCAATATCCCAAAGGCCTTGGCACCACGATCCCCCAACTTGCCGACATTCTCCCTTCCGACAACGCGCCCATCAGCAAAACCCACTTCAATAGCTGCGAAGAAGCGCTCTTTATGAATGAGGTTTCGCTGTTCAACCGCAATAATCTGCTTATCTGCGGCATAGAGACGCATATCTGTGTCTACCAAACTGCCGTCGGGCTGGTTGAGCGCGGGTATGCGGTTGATGTTGTGGCGGATGCTGTCTCTTCCCGCACACGCCGCAATCACGAGATTGGCTTGGCCAAGATGCAGGCGAAAGGCGTTGGGGTGAGCAGCGTGGAGATGGCGCTCTATGAGTTGATGGGGAACGCCGAAGGGGATGCGTTCAAGGGGATTTTGAAGCTCGTTAAATAAGCCAATTCACAAATCAAGTCACCGCGGAAGCCCATAACAATGCCGTCGCTTGCCATTATCATCGTCTCTTGGAATGTCCGTGCCTTGCTGGAGCGTTGTCTTGCCTCAATTGACGCCTCGCTTGCCAATAGCGCCATTCCGTATGATGTAGTTGTCGTCGAGAATGCGAGTAGCGATGACACAGCCGCCATGCTCCGCGCCGCCTACCCCCACATCCGGCTGTTGGAGCAGCACGAGAACATTGGCTTCACCCGCGGCAACAATGTCGCGTTACGTGCGTTGGGGTTTGGCGCTCCCCCGCCATCAACCGATGATACTCCCGACCTATCTTCCTACTCTTCCTGCCCTTCCTGCCCTCAGGCTCCACTCCCCACCTACGTCCTGCTGCTCAACCCTGATACTGAAGTGACTGGCGAGGCGATCCCGCACCTCATTGCCCACCTTGAGGCACATCCTGAGCTTGTTGCAGCAGGCCCCCGACTATGCTATGCTGATGGAACGACTCAGTCATCGCGACGGCGCTTCCCGACCAAGCCGACATTCTTCTGGGAAAGCACGCTGCTTGAGCGCTGGTGGCCGCATAACCCTTGGGTACGCCGCTACCGGATGCAGGATATTGACGATATGCAGGAACAGCGGGTAGACTGGCTTGTCGGGGCGGCATTGCTGGTGCGCGGCGAGACGATAGAGCGCGTGGGGCTGCTTGATGAGCGGTTCTTTATGTACAGCGAAGAGCTAGAATGGCAACACCGCCTCCAAATGCAGGATAGTGGCCATCTACCGCCCTCCCGCCGCATTGCCTACCTGCCGCAGGCGGTTGTGATGCACTATGAGGGGCGCAGCAGTGAACAGTTGCCAGTTGGCCGCCATCTCTACTTCCAACGGAGTAAGCTTGCCCTTGCCCGGTTGTGGTATGGCACGCTATTTGCAGAGACCCTACGGTGGTTCCTGCTGGTGTGGTATGCGTGGGAGTGGCTTGTAGAAGCGGCAAAGTTTCTTGTCGGTCATCGGCGGGAGTTGCGACGACAACGCATTGACGTTTACACAACGATTTTGCGCAACGGCCTGCATTGAGCCTTGAGCGTATTTTGAATAGGGAGTACAACGCTGACACTATGGATGTCCAGACACTCGATACGTGGTTCATTTGCCCGTGTACGGAGGAAGAGGGAGCCGACCTCCCCCCCGCCGACGATCCGGCGTGGCTCCCGATAGCGGTGCCCGGCCATTGGCAGCAACATCCCGATTTGACCACCCACGTCGGCAAGGCAATCTACCGCACGTCTTTCCCCACCCCGTCCGCCGACTCGCCTTGGGGAGCACAGACGCGGTGGTGGTTGCGGCTCAATGGGCAATTTTATTGGTCTCGCCCCTCGCTCAACGGTGTTGATCTTGGCCAGCACGAAGGCTATTTTGAGCCATACGAGTGCGATATCACGTCAACGTTGCGGCCCACTGCATCAAATACCCCGAATGAACTGCGGGTGGAGGTTGAGTGCCCTGATGAGGGCAATAAAATGCGCAAGCGGATGCTGACCGGCGTCTTTTCGCATTGGGATTGCCTGGACAAGCGCGCCAACCCGGGTGGCATTTGGCAGCCGGTTGAGCTGCACAAGAGCGGCCCCATTCGGCTGAAGCAAGTGCGTTGCCATACCGAAGCCATACACGAATCATTCGCCCAACTGCACACCATTGTCGATATGGATATAGCGGCGAATACAGGGGATGCAGAGCATAGTCTTGATGGCAAGCGAGTGCTCTTCCGCTGGACAATCGCCCCCCGCACCTTCGACGGCCCTCCCCACGTCGTTGAGCAGCGCCACCGCGTCCAGGCGGGCGATGAGACGGGCCAAGAAACGGGATGCCAAGCCATCCACCAAACCGTCCACGGCCTGATGAAGCTCCCCAACCCACGGCTGTGGTGGACGCACGACCTTGGCACGCCCGACCTCTACACCGTCACACTGGAACTCTTCATAGACGATACCCTCAGCGATAGCCACCGCTTCACGTTTGGCGTACGGCAGTTTGAGATGCGGGATTGGATCCCCTACCTCAACGGCAAGCGCTTCCTCATCAAGGGGAATAACTATGCCCCGGGCGACATGCGTATCGCCACGATGGCCCGTGAACACTACGATTACGATATGAAGCTCGCCCGCGAATGCCATATGAACCTCTTGCGGGTGCATGCGCACGTGGAGCACCCTGCGTTTTATGAGGCGGCGAATGAGGCGGGTATTCTGCTGTGGCAAGATATGCCATTACAGTGGCTCTACCGCTCCAAAATCCTCCCCGAAGTACGGCGGCAGGTGCGCGCGATGGTGCACGTGCTCTACAACCACCCCAGCATCGTCATCTGGTGTATGCACAATGAACCGATGTTTATCGCCGACACGGCAGATGAGACCTTCTTTACGCGGTTCAAGACCTATAAAACGTCGTTTGGCTTTAGCTGGGATCGCGATGTGATGGACTCGCAGTTGAAGCGCGTCGCGCGGCGGGAAGACCGTAGTCGGCTGGTGGTGCGCTCGTCGGGGGAGTTCCACATCCCGTTGCTGCGAGAGGGAACAGATACGCACACCTACTTTGGCTGGTACCGCTCCTACGGCACGCTGCAAGATGGCGAATTATTCTTTCGGTGGTTCCCCAAAAATATGCGGTTTATCACGGAGTTTGGCGCGCAGAGCTTCCCCAACGTGGAGTCGTGTAAGCGGTTTTTGCCAGCAGAGGTGAGCCAAATAGACCCGGGCCACTTGGCAGAGATGCACGGCTTTCAGCCAGAGATTATGGCGCGGTGGATACCGTGGCAAAACGCCCGCACGCTTGAGGAGCTGGTGGAGATGACCCAGACCTACCAGAGCCACGTGCACCGCTATTATATTGACCGCTTGCGGTATCATAAATATCGGCCAACCGGCGGGATTGTGCCGTTTATGTTCCGCGATTCCTATCCTGCTATCTCGTGGAGCGTGATAGATTATTGGCGCGTCCCCAAGCAGTCGTACCACGCCATGCGGATGGCCTTTAGCCCGCAATATGGCTTTGCCCTGATCGAGCCGCGTACCTATCACGTCGCCGATCTGATAACCATCCCGCTTTACGTCATCAACGACGCCCAAACGGCCACCGAAACGCTAACGTTGGCGGCGGTGCTCCGCAACCCCGATGGGCAGCAATTGGCCGAAGTGGAACAAACGACCACCTTACCAGCCGATAGCCCGCCAGAGCAGGTTGATGAGTTGCGATTATCCCCCGAACAGCCCGGTCGCTATACCCTTACGCTGACGCTTTCTGGTGGTCTAGAGCCGATAGAGCACACCTACAACATAGACGTTAACGAATAGAGGAATAAAAGAGGTTGTGGTACAATAGGCACGCCCTAACAAGCAACGTTATGGAGAGCATCATAATTGTAGGGGGCAATTTGTAGGGCACGTACGGCACGCATGTGCAAACCCACACACCTCTCGTCCGCGCCGACTTTTCCAACTGTTATACCCGCCAAAAGGACAAAAAGGCCAGCCACGCGTAAGCTCGCGTATGGATGATATGCGTATCGGTTTGTTGCTTTTGGAAGCCGAAAACCTGTCTTATTACACGTATAAAGAAATGAACGACCAACCGCACAACTGCATATCTCACAAAGAATGGCACTCGCAACCCTGCCCTGAATGCGCCACCGAGGTGCAAGGCAAGGTGTGGGTGATTCTTGATGCGCACGAAGAGCCAACTGCGCTTGATGAGATGCGGGCGGGGTCGTGCAATCGGGTAGCGTGTCCAGCGTGCGGCCATGCGTTTGTGCTGCAAACACCGTTGCTCTTCCACGACGTGGCGAGCCATTGTGTGGTTGCCGTGCTGCCGCTGCGGCTAGAGCCGTATCAATGGCGTGACCAGGTGCATCTGCTTTCGCGGCAATTGCAGCAATCGTTACTCCAATGCGCTGGACGGGGCGAGTATGATGCTCATCACCCCGCTCCCGCCTACCTTGACGATATCCACATTACGCAAGATGTGGCGGGCGTGGCGCGGATTGTCGCCAAACGGCAGCATCACAAGGGTGAAGTGCATGGCGAAGAACCAAACCAGGAAGAGACACAAGAGGCTCCTCCGCCCAACAACGCGCCAATACACAACGAGCCAATACACGCCGCGCCAACAGCAGAAGATTGGCTGACAATGGTACAGGCGGTGGTGCAAGCAGATACACCGACTGAATTGCAGGTAATCCTCACGCAGCGCTATCCAGTGCTCTTGCAGCCAGAGAGCGATGAGATACTCGCTGAGTTGGCGACATTGGCTGTTGAGCAGCGTGAGTATGAGGTGGCGACGGTGATGGCGCGCGCGCGCCGGGTGCTGCAGGAGGCGCGGGAGGGGTCACTCTCCCACCCATCGCCCTCCACCCCGCCCGCCATGCCCTCTCCTGGGCCTGACACCCATCTGTACCCTACTCTCCCCCTTCACCCAACAAACTATCCGGCCTATCCGGCAGCGTCAAACCCGGATAGCCATACAAGCCATAACAACCATACGAACCAGAACGACCATTCTAACCATCACTCCATCAATCTCCCGCCCAACGTGTTTCAAAGACTTATGCGCACCAACACATCGGAAGAGCTGACACGGGTAATTGCTGAAACCCCGCTGCTGCAAGAGCCGTGGGCAACCGCTGTGCTCTCGCGTTATCTGGATGAGTTGGTGGAGCAGGGAGATGAACGGGGAGCGTTCTTGCTCGAGCGGCGGTATACATACCTCGCCGAGCTGGTACTCCCCCAGGGGAAAGGAAACCATCGTCTCGCAAGCAAGCAATAATCCTGAGGAACAACCAATGTTGAAACGTACTCCTCTGTATGAATCGCACGTCGCATTGGACGCCCGCATGGTCGAATTTGGCGGGTGGGAGATGCCTGTTCAATATAGCAGTCTTATCGAAGAACACCACGCCACGCGCACTGCCGCGGGATTGTTTGATATCAGCCATATGGGGCGGTTTTTGGTGATTGGCCCCGACTCGCTCAGCTTTTTGCAATACCTCACGACGTATGATGTATCTCGCATTGAGATGAATATGTCGGGATATTCGTTGATGTGCACCCCGACGGGCGGGGTCGTTGACGACGTGTTTATTTACAACCTCCCCAACGCCTATATGGTCGTCGTCAATGCGGCCAATCGTCAGAAGGATTGGGATTGGGTGCTCAAGCAGTCCTACCAATTCAACGTCAAGATGATAGACTACTCTGACTATTGGGCGATGATTGCCCTGCAAGGGCCGCAGGCCGAAGCTATTTTGCAACACTGCGATATCGCGACCGAAGACGATTCTGATACCTCTGATACCCTCCCCTGTGCGGAGTTGACCTTCCACGGGGTGACGCAATGCGCGCTGTTTGGCGTGCCGGAGACTCTCATCTCACGGACGGGCTATACGGGCGAAGACGGCTTTGAAATCTTCTTCAATGCCAAGCATGCCGAAAAGGTATGGTCATCACTGCTCTCGGCGGGTAAAGAATATGGCCTCAAGCCGTGTGGGCTTGGCGCGCGCGATAGTCTACGGTTTGAAGCGTGTTTGCCGCTCTACGGCCACGAACTCTCCGAAGAGATACACCCCTTTGAGGCACGGTTGGGGTGGGTTATCGGGCTTGATAAGGATCACTTTATTGGCCGCGACGCGCTCACCAAAATCCATCGCGAGGGGTCAAAACGGCGGCTGGTGGGCTTTGAGGTGACGGGCGGCGGCGTGGCGCGGAGCGAATACCCCATCCTCGACCTCGATGGCAACACGATTGGGGTCGTGACCAGCGGCATGCCTTCCCCCACCCTCCAACGCCACCTTGGCCTGGGCTTTGTGCCGATGGAAATGAGCCAACCCGGCACCGAAATCGAGATCCAGATACGCAAACGCACCGCCCGCGCTCGCATCGTGCGCACGCCTTTTTACAAGCCACGATATAAAAAGCAGGACGAAAAGAAAGAGAAGACCTAAAAGAAGACCAGTGAGAGGCAAGTGAAGAAGTAAGTAACGTTGGCACGCATCTAGCAGCACGACGGGAATTCGCACGGCAGTGATGGATGCGAACAGAGCAGAACAGAAGAACGGTATTTCTAGATGTATCGAGCGAATACAGACAGTTTATAAGTAGTCACTGGAAAGGCAAAGAAGTATGAGCAATACCCCAACAGAGTTGCGGTATCTCAAGTCTCACGAATGGGTACGTGTTGAGGGCGATGAAGTGGTACTCGGTATCACCGACCACGCGCAAAAAGAGTTGGGCGATGTTGTCTACATCGAGTTGCCCAGCGTTGGCGACAGCTTTGGGGCCGAGGAGATCTTCGGCGTGGTCGAGTCGGTCAAAGCCTCGTCCGACCTCTACACGCCGGTCGGCGGCGAGGTTGTGGCGATTAACGAAGAATTGACCAACAACCCCGAATTGATCAACAAAGATCCCTACGGCAAGGGGTGGATGGTTCGCCTCAAAGCATCGGGCGAAGAAGGCAGCCTGTTGAGTGCCGAAGAGTACGAGCAGGCAGCTGGTTCCGAAAAACACTAACTTTCGTGTCGGGCAATATCGGGTGTGGCATTGTTCTCCATACCCGATATTCTATTGAGAACAGCAACTGTATTTCTCATGTCTCCATATATTTCTATCACACCAAGTGAACAAGCCGACATGCTCAAAACCATTGGCGTTGAGCATGTCCACGACCTGTTTGCCGACGTTCCCGAGTCGCTACGCTTCCCGCGGCTCAATCTCCCCGCTCCGCTCTCCGAGACGGAAATCTTGCAGCAGCTGCACCAGATGAACCAGGACACCGCCCATTCACCAACACACCGCATGTTCTTGGGAGCGGGGGCCTACCATCACTTCATCCCGACTGCAGTCGACCATATCCTGAGCCGCAGTGAGTTTTACACCGCCTACACCCCCTACCAGCCAGAAATCAGCCAGGGGACACTGCAGGCCATCTTTGAGTACCAAAGCCTCATTTGCCGACTGACCGGCATGGATGTCGCCAACGCCTCGCACTACGACGGCGGCACGGCGATTGCCGAGGCGGCGATTATGGCGCTCAACATCGTCCGCAAGCGCAGCAAGATTGTCGTGGCGCGCAGCGTCCACCCGCAATACCGCCGAGTTTTGCGGACATACTTTGAGGGCGCGGATGTCATGATTGTGGGCGACGAAGAGCCGGATATGTCCGTTGAGGACACACTCAAGCACGTAGACAACAACACAGCCTTGGTCATTGTGCAGTCGCCTGATTTCTTCGGCTCAATGCACGATATCCGCAGCATCGCCGAACAGGTGCATGCGGCAGGTGCGCTACTTTGCGCCCACTTCGACCCGATTGCATTGGGGATGTTCCAGACGCCGGGTGAGGCCGGTGCTGACATCGCCACGGCAGAAGGGCAGTCATTGGGCATTGGGATGAACTTTGGCGGGCCGTATTTGGGTGTTTTCACCTGTAAACAGGAGCACGTTCGGAAGATTGCAGGCCGGATTGTCGGCGTGACACACGACGTGGATGGCACACTCGCCTACGTCCTCACGCTGCGCGCCCGTGAGCAAGATATCCGTCGCGAACGCGCCACGAGTAACATCTGCACCAACCAAGGGTTGATGGCGCTCGCATCGACGGTCTACATGAGCTTGATGGGCCGTCAGGGGATCCGCCGCGTCGCCGAACTCTGCTACCACCGTGCGCACTACGCTGCCGCACAGATCGAGATGATTCCGGGGTTCCGTGTTCTCAACCACCGTCCGTTCTTCAAGGAGTTTCTGGTGGCATGCCCGCGGCCCGTCGCCGAAATCAATGCAGCCTTGCGTGAACGCGGTATTGTGGGGGGCTACGACCTATCGAAGGAAGAGCCACACCTGCAGCAGACCATGTTGGTGTGCGTTACCGAGATGAACAGCAAAGCTGATATTGATGCGCTGATCGAAGGGCTTCGAGCTATCGCAGCATAAGTTTGGGAGAGAGAGGGTTTCTCATGGCCAAGAAAACCCGCGAATGTATCGCACACATCATTGAGCAATCTGGCTCACACATCAATCTTCAAGGCGAAGACCTAGAACACATTGACCTGTCGGGGATGAACCTGTGCAACGCCAATTTGAGCAATGCCAATCTCCGCGGGGTAAACCTGAGCCACACCAATCTCAGCTATGTGAGCCTTGGAGAAGCGCGTCTGTATGGGGCAAACCTTGCACATGCCGTTCTCACCAAGGCGGGGGCGATGTTTGCCGACATGCGAGAGGCATCTTTTGAGCAGGCAGATTTGAGCTACGCCAATTTCAATGGCGCTGACCTCAGCGATGCCATCCTCCGCGGCGTCAATGCGCATAAGACCGACCTTGTGCGCGCTGACCTCAGCAATGCCAACGTAAGTGGTGCATCGTTTAAGAGTGCAATACTTCAGGAGGCTGATATGCGGGGGTGGATCGTTGACGAGGGCTGCACGGTGGATCTGCGTGGCGCTGACCTCTCCAAGGCCGATCTTCGCGGGGTAGACTTGCGCCGGTGGATGCTTGACGGAGCGACCCTCGACCATATCCAGCGCAACAACCAGACGATGTTGCCGCATGATATTGATGAAACGACTTAGGAGAACACATTTTGGATACATACGAACCACCTATTTTTGATCTTTCTTCCCCCGGCAAGAGCGGCGCGTCACTGCCAGAGCTTGATGTTCCCCGCGCCGACGTCCCTGAAGAGCTTCTCCGCCAAGACGACTTGCGCGAGATGCCAGAGCTGAGCGAGTCGGAGGTTATGCGCCACTTCACGCGCATCAGCCAGCGCAATTTCTGCATTGACACGGGTATGTACCCGCTTGGCTCCTGCACGATGAAGTACAACCCCAAGATTAACGAGGCGGCTGCGCGCATGCCTGGGTTCGCCAATGCGCACCCCTTGCAGGACGAGGAAATCTCGCAAGGCACGATGCGGCTCATCTACGAGCTTCAGCGCGATTTGGGCGAGATTGCGGGCTTTGACGCCGTTTCGCTACAGCCGGCGGCGGGTGCTCATGGCGAGTTGACTGGCGCATTGGTCTTTCGCGCCTACCACGTCGACCGCGGGAATAAGGATAAGGACGAAATTCTTGTTCCTGATGCGGCTCACGGCACCAACCCCGCCACCGCCGCGATGGCCGGGTTCAAGGTCGTCGAGGTGAAGAGCGATGCGCGGGGCAATGTCGATATTGAAGACCTCAAGCGCAAGATTTCGCCACGCACCGCCGGTATGATGCTCACCAACCCCAACACGCTTGGGCTGTTCGAGGAGCAAATCTTAGACATCACGCGGCTTGTGCACGAAGCAGGCGGCTTGATGTACGGCGACGGCGCAAACTTCAATGCCATTCTTGGGGTGGCCAAGCCGGGCGAGATGGGGTTTGACTTTATGCACTACAACCTGCATAAGACCTTCTCAACGCCGCACGGCGGTGGCGGCCCGGGCAGTGGAGCGGTTGGCTGTACGGCTGAACTGGCCCCTTTCCTCCCCTGCCCGCTCGTCCAGAAGACGACATCGGGGGATGGGCCGACCTACACCTGGTATACGCCAGAGAAGACCATTGGGCGCATGAAGACGTTCCACGGCAACTTCGGGATGCTCGTTCGGACGTGGGTCTACATTCGGATGTTGGGCGAGGAAGGGCTGCGGCAGGTGGCAGAGACATCCGTGCTCAGCGCCAACTACATCCGCAAGCAGCTTGACCAATATTATCCCACCGCCGTTGACCGCATCTGTATGCACGAGGTCGTGCTGAAGGGCATTATCAAGGGGGCAGACGACATTCGGACGCTGGATATTGCCAAGCGGCTGATTGACTACGGCTTCCACCCGCCGACGGTCTACTTCCCGTTGATTGTCAGCGAAGCCTTGATGATAGAGCCGACCGAAACCGAAACCAAGCGCAATATCGACGCCTTTATCGATGCAATGCGCGCCATCGCCAAGGAGGCGGTCGAATCGCCCGACCTCCTCCATGAGGCTCCGACCAAAGCTCCCGTGCGGCGGCTGGATGAGGTGGGTGCGGCGCGCAATCTCTGCCTATCCTACGATCCAGAGAACAAACAATGCCGGTAGGTCGGTAGGTATATAAAGCTTTGTATAGGCATATTTGGCTTGCAAAAAGGAACCATGTATGCTATGCTATGATACCTATAGCCAGTAGTGCTTGATTCAGGCCGAACAACAACCTCATGGACGAGGAATAGACACAAAGGAGTACAGGTTTCGTGACATACGAAGAAGTGTATCGCCGCTCAATTGAAGATCCTGAGGGCTTTTGGGCCGAGATGGCGGAAGAACTCCACTGGTACCGTAAGTGGGACGCCATCCTCGACGATTCCAATCCTCCGTTTTATCGTTGGTTTCCTGGTGGGGAAACCAATATCTGTTACAACGCCGTTGATCGTCATGCCCTGGGCAAGCGCCGGGGGCACGCGGCGATCATCTGGGAGAGCGCAGAGACGGGGGAATCACGTACGCTGACCTTCTTTGAGCTGTACCGAGAGGTCAACCGCCTTGCCGGGGTGCTCCACAACCTCGGCGTTCGCAAGGGAGACCGGGTCATCGTCTATATGCCGATGGTTCCCGAAGCGCTCATCGGTATGCTTGCCTGCACCCGCATCGGTGCTGTTCATTCGGTCGTCTTTGGCGGCTTTAGTGTAGGGTCGCTGTCGAGCCGCATTGACGACGCCTCCCCCGTACTCATCCTCACGGCTGACGCCAGTATGCGTAAGGGGAACCCCGTCCGCCTCAAGGAAATCGTCGATGGCGCGCTGGAGGCCGCGACGGTCGATAGCGTGCGCGACGTGCTGGTGCTTGACCGCGAGATTGTGCCCATTACGATGAAGAAGGGCCGCGATCTCGACTGGAATACGCAACTAAAAGAACGCGGTGAGCGCTACGTTGAGCCAATGCCACTCGCGAGCACCGACCCCTCCTATATCCTCTATACCTCCGGCACGACTGGACGCCCCAAGGGCGTTGTGCGTGATACGGGAGGCTATATGGTCGCGCTACACGCCTCGATGAGCCAGATCTACAACGTGGAAGACGGTGATGTTTACTGGTCTACGTCGGATATTGGCTGGGTGGTGGGGCATAGCTACATTGTCTATGGCCCATTGCTGAAGGGCGTGCCGACGTTGGTGTTTGAGGGCCGCCCCGACTACCCCGACCCGGGTATCTGGTGGCGCATCATCGAGAAGTATGGCGTAACGTGTGTGTTTTCCGCCCCGACTGCGCTGCGTGCCCTGCGCAAGTTCCCGGAGCAATGGATGAAGGACTGCGATCTGTCATCGATGCGCTATTTCTTCACCGCTGGAGAGCCACTTGATACGCCAACGTATGAATGGGCCAAAGATACGCTTGGCGTCCCCATCATCGACCATTATTGGCAGACCGAGAGTGGGTGGTCTATGCTTGCCAACTCAGTCGGCATTGAGCATCTGGAGGTCAAGCCCGGCTCGCCCACCAAGCCCGCCGTTGGCCACCGCTTGGCCGTGGTTGATGGCGATGGCAACCCGCTGCCGCAAGGCCAGAAAGGGATGTTGGTTGAGATACCGCCCCTCGCCCCGGGCATGCTGATGACCATTTGGGGAGACGAAAAACGCTACATCCAGAGCTATTGGAGCCACTTCAAAGACAAATATCTCTACCTGACTGGCGACTATGCCATTGAGGACAAAGATGGCTATTTCTGGATGCTTGGCCGCTCCGACGAAGTCATCAACGTGTCGGGCCACCGCCTTGGCACGCGCGAAATCGAAGAGGTTATCTCTGCGCATTCGGCGGCGGCAGAAGTCAGCGTGATTGGCGTCAAGGATGAGCTGCGCGGCGAGACGCCGATGGTGGTCGCTGTGCTCAAACAACACATCTCCCCCGCCGACGAAGATCGGGTGGCCGAAGAGATGAAGCAGTTGGTGCGTGAGCGGATTGGGGCGATTGCGACGCCCAATAGCATCCACTTTGTGAACATGCTGCCCAAGACCCGCAGTGGCAAGATTATGCGCCGCGTGATGCGCGCAGTCTATCAAGGCGACGATATCGGCGACCTGAGTACGATTGAGGAAGATGCGACGGTTGATATGGTGCGCGAAGCCATCGAAGTGATGCGCAAGCAATTGTAAGCATACGTAGGCGTATCGGTACACCACAACACCATATTGCTTCATGGATTAGTAGAGAGAGATGGTTTGGTGGTTTTGCCAGTTCACTATTCTGGCTGTGGGGCTACACAGCTTGGGTTTCGACGCTCGATTCATTGCGAGTGGACAAAAAACCACCACCATTGGAGACCTTTTTAGCACAGAAAGGAGGGCGGCGCTCCTCCACCTCATAGGTGAGTTCCGGCACCGCCAGTTCTATGACTGATGAAACCCCAATGACAGCCAGCCAGGGCGCAGTTGGCATTTACCCGCCAGCGCAAGACGTGGTCGAAAACGCCAATGTCACGGCGTATATGCGAAAAAAGGGTTTTCAGACCTACGAAGAGCTTTACGATTGGACGATTAAAAACCCCGAAGAATTTTGGTCTGATCAAGCAAATGAATTAGAGTGGTATGAGCGGTGGAGCCACGTGCTCGACGAGAGCAAAGCCCCCTTCTACAAGTGGTTTGTGGATGGCAAGACCAATATCATCCACAATGCGATTGACCGCCACGTAAACACCTGGCGTCGCAACAAACTTGCACTCATTTGGGAGGGCGAGGACGGTTCCAAGCGTACCTTCTCTTACCAAGGCCTCAACCGCGAAGTCAGCAAGATTGCCAACGTGCTCAAGAGCATGGGCGTCAAGAAGGGCGATATCGTCACGATTTACCTGCCACGTATCCCCGAATTGATACTATGTATGTTGGCGTGTGCCAAGATCGGCGCGGCGCACAGCGTGGTCTATGGTGGCTTTAGCGTTGAAGCGCTCGCTGACCGCCTTGAAGACGCGCAAAGCAAGCTCCTCATCACGGCAGACGGCGGCTTTATGCGTAATAAGGTGATCGAGCTGAAGAAGATTGCCGATGAGGCGATGGCCCGCACCCCAACGCTCCAAACCTGTATCGTCGTCAAGCGCACCGGCCACGAAGTCAACATGGAGAGTGGCCGCGACCTCTGGCTTGATGACCTCTTGGCTTTGCCCATCGCCTTCGCCCACTGCGAGACGGAGCAGATGGACGCGGAGGATATGCTCTTCATCCTCTACACCTCCGGCACGACTGGCCGTCCCAAGGGCGTGGTGCACACGCACGGCGGCTATATGGTCGGCACCTACGCCACCTTGAAGTACGTCTTTGACCTGAAGGAAGAGGATCGCTGGTGGTGCGCGGCTGACCCCGGGTGGATTACAGGCCACAGCTATATTGTCTACAGCCCACTGCTCGCTGGCGCAACGTCGTTTATGTATGAGGGCGCGCCCAACTACCCCTACCCCGACCGCTGGTGGTCAATGATTGCGCGCTACGGCATCAGTATCCTCTACACGGCCCCAACCGCTATCCGCGGCCTGATGCGCTTCGGCGAAGCGTGGCCCAATCGCCACGACCTCAGCAGCCTGCGCTTGCTTGGCTCGGTGGGTGAGCCTATCAACCCAGAAGCATGGCGTTGGTACTACCAGGTTATTGGTAAGGGCAAATGCCCCATTATGGACACCTGGTGGCAGACAGAAACTGGCCACTTTATGATTACCCCCACGCCGGTTGTGCCCCTCAAGCCAGGCAGCGCAACCCGCGCCTTCCTTGGCATTGAGACCGACGTCGTTCACCCTGATGGAACTTCTTGTGGGGCCAATGAGGATGGCTTGCTCATCATCCGCCGCCCGTGGCCGGGGATGCTCCGCACCATTCTCAACGACCCGGAACGCTACAAGAGCAGCTACTTTAGCACCATCTCCAATGTCTACTCAGTGGGCGATAGCGCCCGCAAGGATGAGGATGGCTATACGTGGATTATTGGGCGTCTTGACGATGTGATCAAGGTCAGTGGCTACCGCCTTGGCACGGCAGAGATTGAGAGCGCGTTGGTGAGCCATCACGACGTTGCCGAAGCTGCCGCCATTGGTCTCCCCCACGAGCTTAAGGGCAACGCCATCCACTCGTTTGTCATTCTGCGTTCCGGCGTGGAAGGCACCCCGCAGCTGGAGGAGGAGCTGAAGTCGCACGTGGCACACGAAATGGGCCCCATCGCCAAGCCAGAAAAGGTCAATTTCGTCAGCTCGCTGCCCAAGACCCGCAGCGGTAAGATTATGCGCCGCGTTTTGAAGGCACAAGCGCTTGGCCAGGACGTTGGCGATATCAGCACGCTCGAATCGTAGGGTAAATCGTAGGATATACTCCTCATTCGGCGCTACGAAGGCGTGCAGACGCTGAAGCACATAGCACATATCGTACAGACACGGGGCGCAAAGTGGCATGCTTTGCGCTTTGTGTTTCCCCATACCTTCGCCGCTCTGTGGATGATACTCATCATCGCCCTCCTCCTCCGACGGTTCCTCGGTCACGGCTTTGATGACCCCTATATTACCTATCGCTATGCCGAAAACCTCGCCGCGGGCAATGGCTTTGTCTACAACATCAATTCTATTGGCGGGGAGCATGTTCTCAGCACAACCACGCCTCTCTACACGATGCTGCTTGCGGCGCTCCACTGGCTGACCGGCTGGGATATCCCACGCATCAGCAACATTATCAGCATAACCGCGCTTGGGCTGGGGGGAGGGGTATTGTGGGCAATGGGGCGGGTGTGGCGCACACCTGTGGTCGGTATGGTTGGCCTTGTACTGATCCCTATTTTCCCGCTGCTTGCCTCTACTATCGGCGCAGAGACGCTGTTTGCGTTGATGTTGGTGCTATTTGGCTTCCTAATGACCGCCAAAGGCGTCGAAGAGCAGAAGAACGACACGCTGTCAACGCTGTCGGCCCTACCGACGACACCGTCAACGCTACCGTCAACGCTATCGACAACACTCTTGACACGCCTCGCCTACACCATTGCAGCGGGCTATTTCGCCCTTGCCACGCTCACCCGCGCCGATGCATTGGTGGCGGTGGGAGTGGCGGCCATGTTTGTGCTCATTGCGACGTGGTGCAATCATCCTCGCCCCCTGCCCTCACCCCACGCATTCCTCTCCTCTTTGCCGTGGTATGCCTGGTGGGTGTATGTGGCTCTATTGCTGCCGTGGGTGATTGGGGCGACGTGGTATTTCGGCTCGCCATTGCCCGTGACGCTCGCCGCAAAGCAGCACCAAGGTATGATGAGCGGGGCGCAGGGGTTCTTCGCGGGCTTCTTGGCGCAGGCAGCACCCTATTGGACATACCCGCTTTTGCGATTTGCCGTGTTGTTGGCGGCAATCGGCGCAGTGGCGATGGTTGTGCGATGGCGGGAATGGCTGATGGTGGTGGGGTGGAGCATCAGCTACCTGATTGCCTACACCATCCTTGGGGTGACAAGCTATTTTTGGTATTATGTGCCGGTGGTGGTAGGCTTTTGGGTGTTGGTGGGGCTTGGTGTGGAGGTGTTCAGCCGCCTGCTGCGGCGAGTATTCCCCCGCCTCGCCACCACGGCTATCTTGGCCCTGCTTCTGTTCACATTGGCGTGGCCGCAGACCTATGTGTTGGTCAATCAGCCGCCCGACAACCGGTTGAATATCTACCGCCGCGTTGGCGAGTGGCTTGAGAGCCATACCCCGCCAAATGCACACGTCGCGACGTTGGAAGTCGGCATTATTGGCTATTATGCGCAGCGGCCAATGATAGACTTCGCGGGGCTGCTGCAGCCGGAAACCATCCCTCATCTGACCACCACCTACGATGATACGGCACAATGGGTCTTTCAGCGGTTTGAGCCGGAGTACGTCGTGCTGCAGGATGGCATGTTCCCCGGCCTGGAAGCCATGCCCGCCTTTCAGCAGCGGTGTGCGGAAGTGGCCTGCTTCGCGGATGATGGGGCTTACCCGCATCCGATAGCCATCTATGCGTGTCGGGATTAGTGGGAGATGACGAGCAGAATGGCAATGCCAAACATCACCTGCATCAGCACAGAGGTGATTTGCAGGAGACGGGTGCCAGTCGGCTCTTGACGGTGGATGGCAATGCCAATGCCCGTATTCAGCACGATAAGGCCAAATGCCGCCAGGGGCAGGAAGAGGATTTGATGGCGGGGGCGCAGCTCAACAATCTCGCTCGCCGCGTTGAAGCGCAACATGATCATCGAGGAGAGGTCGGGGTAGAAGGCCATTAGGATGCCGAATATGGCCAGGTTGAGGATCAACGCCGTCACAATCGCCCGCCGAATGACCATATCATTCCAGAAGCGGTAGGAAAGAAACTTGCCGTAGTCGCTCGACTCTGAGAGCGGGTTGACCGCGCCAAGTCGGCGGCATTGCTCCAGGTGTTGCACAAATTGGTCGGGGTTATTTGGCGAGACGGCATAGGCGTTATTGGCCGTGTGGATGACGTAGTAGTGGTTGGGGGAGAGCGTGGAGAAGAGGTGCAATCGCTTGCCCTCGCTCGTCTGCCCCACGCCCCAATAGTAGCCAATGCCCTGCAGGAAGGGCCACGGCAATTTGGCGTCGGGCGTCCCCTGCTCAATCATCTCCACCTCGTCCATCGGGATAATTGTGCGGTTGCCGAGCCACCGAATGTAAATCCCATTGCGGTCGACTTCGTAGGTCAGGCTAAACCCGCCTATGACGCGGTAGAGCAGGAAAGCAGCTGCGGCCATCAGCAGCGACGCCGATAAGACCTCTGCGTAGAGGAAGAGCGAAATGGGCCACGTTTGCGGCGGCTGCAGGAAGGTCGGGATGAGGCGCACGGTAAAGAAACCAAGCCCTCCCAGTACCACGACCAGAAGGGCAACCCCGATCCATAAGCCAGATGCAGGTTTTGGTTTCCATCGTTGCATAGATGTTTCAGTGGTTAGGGCAGCAAAGACCGAATCGAGTCGTTCAAGCCTTCACTCTCCCCGCGCTCACTATCCTCACTATCCTCATTGTCCTCGCTATCTACTGTATCCTCTTCGGCCTCTTCAGCCTCCTCAACCTCATCAGCAGCCGGTTCTTCGGCAGTATCCGGCTCCATGGGGACTTCGGTATCAAGGCCAAAGTCGTTGGGAGCGCCACCAGCCTCAGTTGGGAGTGGCGTTGGCGGGCCGGGGAGATAGGTTGGCTCTGGCGTGGGGAATTCTTCCTCTGTCTCGCCTTGCTCGCCTTGCTCGCCTTCACCTTCCTCAGCCCCTTCGATGGTCGGGGTGGCGGTTGGCTCTGGGAAGCGCTTGACAGTTGCCTCTTCGCGCTGTTCCTCCAGCCACTCGTCAAAAGCTTCGGTGCGGGCGGTGGTGAGCTGTTGCTCTTCGCCAGGGACTTCCTTGCTTGTGGTCTGGATGATGTGCCAGCCAAATTGGGTGCGGACGGGGTCGCTGATTTCGCCCTCTTCAAGCGCAAATGCCGCCTCAACGAATTCAGGGACGAAATTACCGCCGTTGTCGGCAAGGCCTTCGCGGTTGAATGACCCCACATCGCCGCCGTTATCCTTTGAGCCCGGGTCTTCCGAATGCTCTGCGGCAAGCTCGGCAAAATCCGCGCCATCGCGCAACTGCTCTACCAGCTCTTTGGCCTCATCAAGACGCGCCTCATAAGCCTCATCCCGCTCTTCTTCCGATGCATCTTCATCCACATCGACCATCAGCAGGATGTGGCGGGCCGTTACCTTGGTTGGCTCATCGCTCGGCTCAAATTCGTCTTCGGGGAGAAGCTCCTCACGCACCTTTTCCGACACCAACTGCTGGCGATATTGCGTGTGCAAGCCCTCAACGAAGTCAGCGCGGCGCAGTTCCGGCTTCATATCCATCGCCTCAAGCTCTGCCGTGTACAGCTTGTAGACCTCTTCAACAATCTGATCGAGCTGCGTGGCGGCAACATCAGGCTGAGGCGTGGGCATCATGGTGGGCGTTGCGTCGGCGGGGGGCATCACCTCATCCGCATCCACCTCATCCGCATCTGGCTCATCCACCTCTGCAGCATCTTCATCTACTTCATCCGCCGCATCGGTGATGGTAAGCGCGTCGGTGGGGGAGAGGAGCGTGGTGTCGGTGAGGAAGCCGGTGCTATCGGCCTCTTCCGCCGCCTCGCCTTCTTGCTCCTCTTGCAAGAAGAAATTGCTCAACGTGTAGGCAATTTGTTGTGTCACCTCTTCGCGGGTGATCTCAATGCCCAACTCTTCAGCCCCCTGCAGGATAAGCTGCTCTTCCTCCCAGGTGGAAACGATTTGCTCCTCTTCGGGAGAGCGGCGAATAGCATCAACTTGTTGGTTGATCATGGGGCTGCGGTTGGCAAATTGGTCGCTGAATTGCGGATTATCGCCGAACATCGCGACCAACTGGAGGTTTTGCACCACATCTTGCGCAAATTGCTCCCGCGCGCGCTCCCAATACTCGCCGCGAGAGAGCTTCTCATCGTTTACCTGCGCAATCGTGCGGGTGGGGAGCCAAACCTGGTCGTAGATGAGACCAACAGCGATGAGTACCCCCACGACTCCCACCACGCCCCAAAACACGGTGGTGACCAGCTTACTCTGCTGCTCGTCGCGCTCGTGACGACTGAGGTTTTTCTTGCTAGAGACGGGTGTTTGCGGAATACGTTGGGTGTTCTTTTTCTTCTGCGATGGCGTTTTCCGCCCTTTTCCCTTTGGTGGGGGGGTCTTGCGTGGTTCAGTCATACATCACACTCCAAGGCCACATCGCTACCCGTTATTCTTCGTCAGCCGCATCTTCGTACTCGTACTCTTTGCCGGTCTCACCCTCAGATTCCTCGCCTTCAGACTCCTCGCCCTCAGATTCCTCCTCTTCTTCCTTCTTCTCGTCGATGGTGATCAGGTGGCGGAGGATGGAGTCCATCAACCCGACCACGCGCTCAAGCTCACGGATGCGTGTTGAGAGCAGTGAGAAGGTCATCAAGACGTAAAAGCCATCGGTAAAGTGACGGCGGCTCGCCTCACCACCAGAGTAGGCGCGGATGGGGTAGGCAAGGCGGCGGCGACCCCATGGGGCACTTGAGTTGATCGAGAGGATCTCACCTTCGTTGTTCTCAATGACGGTGCGGAGGTGGTCGATGATGGATTTGACTTGCTCATCATTGGCGTGAAGGGGGCTAATGATGAACATAAACTCGTAATTGCGTACACGCTCGGCTTCTCGCACTACGGTGTCCTCCTTTGGTTTGGGTAGGAAGCCCCACTCAATGAAAGAGAGAAACCCTTGACGGTGCGAACGCCAAGGTCACTGGTGGAGCAGAAAGAATACATCTTATGCCAAAACCGCCGCGGTGGGCAGTGTGGGTTTTTCTCTCTTAGCAGCGCTCAGTGTAGCACAACCTGCCACGGAGATCAAGATGACTTGCGAGCGCCCCCCCAATATGGTACACTATTGCCTCAAGAGGGTAGCAGGGTATGACCTCGTAGCTCAATCGGATAGAGCGTTGGCCTCCGGAGCCAAAGGTTGCTGGTTCGATCCCAGTCGAGGTCGCCACAAGATTCAAGAAGCCCGTCGAGTGTGCGCGCTCGGCGGGTTTTATTGCTTGTCCTTCTTGCACGTTCTTTGCACGTAGATATAGACAACGCAATGAGTTTTACTATCACTGCTCTTGATAGCCACAGCCGCGCGCGGGCAGGCGTCGTGCACACGGCCCACGGCGATGTCGCCACGCCAGTCTTTATGCCCGTCGGGACGCGCGCCACTGTCAAATCGCTCGCCCCTGATGAGCTTTGCAGCCACGGGGCGGAAATCATCCTTGGTAACACCTACCATCTCTACCTGCAGCCCGGCCACGAATTGATTGCGCGACGGGGTGGCTTGCACCAGTTTAGTGGCTGGCACGGCCCAATCCTCACCGACAGCGGCGGCTTTCAAGTCTTTTCGCTGGTCTATGGCGGTATCGCGGATGAGATCAAGGGTAGACGCCCTACTCCCGCAGCCAATACCTCCATGGTCAAGGTGACCGAAGATGCGGCTATTTTCCGCTCCTACCTCGACGGCTCCATGCACGTCTTCACTCCTGAGCGCAGTATTGAGGTGCAGCACGGGCTTGGCGCTGATATCATTCTCTGCTTCGACGAACTCCCCCCCTTCCGCGCGGGCTACGACTATACCGCCCAAAGTATGGCACGCACACATCGGTGGGCAGAGCGGTGTTTGGTCTACCACCAGGAGCACGTCGATCCACCTGGGCGGCAGCAGCTCTTCGGCATCATCCACGGCGGGGTGTTCCCCGATTTGCGCCGCGAAAGCGCTGAATATATCTGCAGTCTCCCCTTTGACGGGCTGTGCATTGGGGGGTCATTGGGCAACAACAAGCAGCAGATGTATGATGTGGTCGATATGACCACTCCCTACCTGCCTGCCGACCACCCCCGTCATTTGCTAGGCGTGGGCGATGTGGACGACCTGCTTGAGGGCGTGGCGCGGGGGGTGGATATGTTTGACTGTGTCAGCCCGACGCGGTTGGGCCGCCACGGCACTGCGATTGTCCGCAACCCCAAGAACCGATGGCGGCTCAATGTGACTAATGCCTCGCTTAGAGAGGACGACGGCCCCCTCCAAGAAGGCTGCTCATGCGCGACATGCCGCACCTTCTCGCGCGCCTACATTCATCATCTCTTCCGGGCAAAGGAATTGCTTGGGATTCGGCTGGTGAGCCTCCACAATGTGGCGTTTCTCCTCTCACTGATGGCAGAGGTGCGGAAAAGCATCGCCGAAGGATGGTTTGCAACCCTCTACCACGAATGGCTTGGCAAAGACCTTCCGCCATACGAGCCTCCCAAAGGGCTGAGTTAGGTCGCTATCAAGCCGCTACAAGTGCTCAACCTTGTCGTGGTAGACGAGCGAGACGCGGTTGGTATAGTGCAGCTCGGTGATGGACGTGTTGCGAGACCTGCCGTGTGTCGTCCACGTACGCGAGATGTCGTGGTCTATCCAATGGGCAAGCGCCACCCCCACAATCCCGCCGTGCGCCACGACCATAATCGTCTTGCCCGGGTTGATGGTCATGATGCCGTAGAGCGTGCCTAACACCCGCTCTGCAAACTCTACCAACGTCTCAACGTCATAGTTCTCTTCAAAATGTGGTTCGGCAAGCGCGTTGGGCAAAACACTGTAGTGTTGATCTTCAAGCTCCCCTATCCCCAACTCTCGCAGTCCATCGCGCACTACAATTGGCAGATCGAGGGCATTACTGATGGCCTCTGCTGTCTGGTAGGCCCGTTTGAGCGGGCTGGCAAAGAGACAATCGATCCCCTGCTCATTCTCCCGCAGCCACGCTGCAAGCTGACGGGCTTGAGCCACGCCGGTGGGGGAGAGGGGGTCATCCCCCCACCCTTGCATCCGGCCTTCAACGTTTGCGACAGACTCACCATGACGAACCAACAGCAAACGTGTTGTTCGTTCTGTGGGTAGCATTACCCTTCACTCTCCGCGTTGCTTCCGGCTCCCATAATGTGGAACCCAGAATCAACATAGATGATTTCCCCTGTCACGCCGCTGGCGAGGTCGCTGCTGAGCCACAACGCCGTATTGCCCACATCCTCAATCGTCACGTTGTTGCGCATCGGCGAGAGGTCGGCAAACTGCTTGTGCAGCGAACGGAACCCGGCAATGCCACTTGCCGCAAGCGTACGGATCGGCCCGGCGCTAATCGCATTGACGCGCACGCCTTTTGGCCCCATATCCGAGGCGATGTAGCGCATACTGGCTTCAAGCGCCGCCTTCGCCACGCCCATCACATTGTAATTGCTCATCACCTGCTGCGAGCCGTGGTAGGTCAGGGTCACAATTGAGCCGCCTGGGTTGAGCAGGTCGTGCGCCGACTTGACCAGTGCAGAGAAGGAATAGGCGCTAATCTCCATCGCCGTCAGGAAGCCTTCCCGCGTGACGTTGAGATATTCACCCTTCAGCTCTTCCCGCTTTGCAAAGGCAATCGCGTGCACCAGAATATCGATCTTGCCGTAGACCTCGCGCACCCGCTGCATCAAGGCATCGATCTGCTCATCGCTGCCCACGTCGCACGGCTCGATTAGCTTGGATTGCATGCTCTCTGCCAAGGGCCGTACACGCTTCTCCAGCGACTCGCCAAAGTAGGTGAAGCCAAGATCGGCCCCTTCGCGGTGGAGGGCTTGGGCGATGCCCCACGCAATCGAATGGTCGTTTGCCACGCCAAGGATGAGACCTTTTTTGCCGTCTAGCAGACCCATAGGAGTAATACATCCTTTCTCAATATAGAAGAAACTTTCAATTCCCGTATCTTACCACAGATCGTATCCACAGATCGTATCCATAGGTCGTACCCATGCTCAATGCTATGGGTGGCTGTTGGCGAGGGATTGTTGTGCTTGTTGGGCGGCGGTATCACCCGGGTCGGCGGTGAGCGCACGTTGGTAGGCATCACGGGCATCGGCGAAGCGCTCTTGCTGCTCAAACGCCTTCCCAAGGCCATACCACGCATTGGCATAGCTCGTATCAAGCACCACCGCACGGTCGAAGTGCGAGACGGCGGCGGGGTAATCCTGCAGCTGGTAGGCAACCCACCCAAGACCAGTATGCGCAATGGGTTGGTTTTCGTAGTGGCGCAGGGCTTCGTTCAACATCGTTCCTGCCTGCTCATATGCCCCGCGCTGCAGCAACACCCACCCAAGGCCAACAAGCGCCTTCGGCTTCCCGCCGTCGCGCTCTGACACCTCCTGAAACATCTCTTCTGCAAGCCGATATTGGCCCTGCTCAAAGCGTTCCCACCCCTCAAACAGCAACCGCTCAATCTCTGCCTTCTCTTCGGCAGAGGCCGCAAAAGCGGTTGTCGCTGATGGCATTGACCGAGGACGCGGCGGGAGTAAGCGGTTTTCCCCGTCCGCATCGCCTTCGGCGGGGGAGGGGGGAGCATTGTGTCGATGGGTGTCGTCGCTGGAGAATACCCCCAATGACGGCATCTCGATGTGGAAATGCGGCTCTGGGATGGTGAAAGGGAGCGATTCGAGGGTAAAGTCGGATGACCACGCTATCCCCCCCCCGCCAACAACCACCAATACCAATAGAGCACTCACTCGGCGGGCAATGTGTTGCTTCCACGGCTTTCTGGTCGGCTCTCGCAGAAACCGGCTCGGCGATGACAACGGCTTTGAGAGCGATGACGGGGTGGAGTCGGATGGGGTTTGGGGCAGTTGCAACGCATTAGTATCAGGAATGAGGTGTGTCTTATCTGTGTAACCGCTCTTTTCCGCCTGCTGACGCGATAAAACAACGGTTGGGCTAGTGGGGATGGTACGCTTTGGCACCGCCCGCCGCCCCACCGCCTCCCGCAGCGCATCAACAAACTCCCCCGCCCGCTGATAGCGATTGGGAGGCTCTTTCTGCAGCCCCCGCATCACCACCTCGCCCACGGCGGCAGGCAGAGACGGGGCAACATCGCATAGGTGGGGAGGCTCATCCATAATGTGCGCCGCCAGGACGGCCATAGATGCCTCGTCGTTGAACGGCAGGGTGCCGCTCAGCATCTCGTAGGCCACCACCGCCAGCGTGTAGATATCGCTTGTCGGCAAGATATCAAGCCGCCCTTGCGCCTGCTCTGGCGACATGTAGGCCGGAGTGCCGATGACCGTCCCCGCAAATATAGGGTCTATCGTCGTGCCGATCCGCCATGCCAGCCCAAAATCGGTCAGGTAGACCCAGCCATCCTTGGTCATCATCAGGTTAGAAGGCTTGATATCGCGGTGGATGATGCCGTGCTCATGCGCATAATCAAGCGGCTGCGCCACCTGATCGAGTATCTCCACCGTCCGCGACAACGAGAGATGATGCTCCTTTGCAATGAGGTCTTTGAGCGAATACCCACGGATGTACTTCATTGCGATGTAGTGCAGCGACATGCTGGGGTCGGGGGAGGCGGAGACGGTAGATGGCGTGGTAGAGGGGTATGGCGCTTCGCCAATGTCGTAGAGCGGGATGATGTGGGGGTGCTCCAAGGCGGCTGCGTTCCGCGCTTCGTGGCGGAAAAGCGTCGTTTGCTTGCTATCGTGCGTCCACTCTGGCAAAAGCACTTTCAAGGCGACCATGCGGTCGAGGTCGGGTTGGTGGGCCTTGTAGACAACGCCCATCCCCCCCCGTCCAAGCTCTGTCACCGGCTTAAACCGGCCAATCGTATGCCCAATCAGCGTATCCTGTTCGAGAGAGGCCTGTCCGTTCATAGGGCAGTTCATAGAGTAGTTCATTGCAAGCTGGCCACGAGACCAGCATATTTTTCTGTCAACACCCGCGCCTGCTCATCGCTGCCGCCCTCTGCAATGACGTGGAAGTAGGGCGAGTCGGGGTCGGGGCTAATAAGTACCCACTCATCGCCAAGGTCGATCTTCACCCCGTCGACGTGGTCGGACGAACGGTCGTGATATTGCTCGTTGAGCATGCGCATCACCCGGCCCTTGTTCTCCCACCGACACGGCACTTTTGCCTGGTTGAGGTAGTAGAGCGGGATTTGATAAACCACATCGCTGAGCTTCGTGTCGTTGAGCGTCAGCAGCTCCATAATCTTGACGATGGCAAATAGCCCGTCGGCAATGGGGTAGAACGAAGGCCAAATATAATGGCCCGCGCCATCGCCCAAGAGCAGCAAGTCAGGGTGCTCAATCGCCGTCTGCATAATAGAACCAAGCGTCGCTTTGGTACGGATAATCCGCCCGCCATAGCGGTTGGCAAGCTCCTCAAACGCCCGCGGCGCGGTGATCGGCACGGCGACCGTCCCGCCGCCGTTGGCCTTGAGCGCCATAGCAGCCACCACGGCCAGCGCCTGGATGCCAGGAAGATGGCGACCTTTGTCGTCTACCAGGAAAATCTTCTCGCCCCCGTCGTCTATGCGCACGCCCATATCGGCCTCGAGGACAGGGGTGATTTGCGAGAGGCGGTAGAGACCTTCTTGCACTTGGGCTTTGGTCTGCACCAGGCGGTTTTCATCAAGGTTGGCATTCAGCTCAACCACATCGACCTGCAGCCGCCGTAGGATACCCGGTAGCGTACTGCTACTGTTCGCATTTGCATAGTCAACCACAAGATTGAAGTCGTGGGCAATGCGTTCAAGGGCATCAATGCGGAGGGCGTTGAGGAAGGTGCGCGTATAATTTTCCTCTATCGTGACCGTTCCATAGGTGATACGGCCAATTTCATCAAGGTAGGCGCGGCGGTAATCCTCCCGGAAGAAGATATTTTCAATCTTGCGTTCGGTCGTAGAGGTGATATCAAGGCCGTTTTCTTCAAAAAACTTCAGTTCAGCAATACGGTTGTCAGTAGGCGAGAGCCGGACATGTATCCCCCCCACCGCATTACTCGCGTGGATCGAGTAGCGGGCAACGGGTATCGGTACCGTGCGCAAATCAAGCACATTAACGCCAGCCGACGGCAACCCCGCAATAATCGCCCGTTTGAGCATCCGCGGAGTGTAGTGAGCATCGCGGTTGACCGTCACCGTGGAGCCGCGGGGGAGACTAGCCCCATATGCCGCCCCAAGCCGCGCACAAAACTCTGGTGTGATCTCGATATTGACCAGTCCACTGACCTCGTGGTGGCTGAAAAGCACACGTCTGGCTTGGCTACCCCATATGATGCTACTATTAACGGTCGCGCCCTCATCCACCTCTTTGCTAGGCCATATCTTGACGTTGGGACGAATAACCGCACCACTCCCCACCTGCACGCCATCGCCAATCACCACGCCCTCAAAGAGCACCGCACGGCTGCGGATGTTTGACTGCCGCAGGACGATGGCTCCCCGAAGCTCTGCGCGCTCACCAATGTAGGAATTGCGCCATATCATAGAGCGGTCGATGTTGGCGTGACAATCAATAACCGTGTAATCGCGGATGAACGACGGGCCGTGGATAATCACGCCACTGCGTATCTTGGCACCGTGGCCGATGAAAATCGGGCCGTGGAGTTGGGCGTCTGGCGAGATATCAGCATCGTGGTCAACCCAGATATTCCCGCCAATGTGGGTGCCTAGGCGGGGGAGATTGACCTTGTCCGAGAGGTAATCACTACATGCGCGCATATATTCCTGGATATTGCCCACATCTGTCCAATACCCCTGCGCAATATACCCCTTGAGCGATACGCTTTCCTCAAGCATACGGGGGAAGACATCGCGTGACCAGTCGACTTTCTTCCCCGCCTCCACAAATGAGAGCACTTCGGGATTGAGGACGTAGATGCCGGTATTAACCGTGTCGGAGAAGACTTCTCCCCAGCTTGGCTTTTCGAGGAATTGGGTCACATTTGCGTCTTCGTCGGTGATAATCACCCCATAGTCAAGCGGATTGGGCACACGGGTCAGGGTCATGGTGGCCATTGCTCCGCTGTTGAGGTGGGCGTTGACTATCTCTGAAAGGTTAAAATCGGTCAGGGCATCGCCGGAGATGACTAGGAAGGGTTCGTCGGGCAGGAGATGTTGGGCATTTTTGACACTGCCAGCCGTCCCCAACGGGACTTCCTCCAACGAATACTTGATATTCATGCCATAGTTGCTACCATCACCGTAGTAGTCTTGAAGCACATTGGCGAGATATTGAACGGTGATGATGACCTCGGTAATCCCGTGAATTTTGAGCAATTCGATAATATGGTGAATTACCAGGCGATCAACAATGGCGACCATTGGCTTGGGACGGTTGATGGTCAAAGGGCGCAGGCGAGTACCTTCACCTCCGGCCATAATCACCGCTTTCATGGGCGACTCCTCACGAGGGAACCAAATGTCTCAATGCTCATCTACACAGTTTGCACGAATTGAAGGGCATGCTTTTCGTTTCAGTATAGCATGCCGCTCTTCATTCAAGCAAGATAGATGGGCAAGAAGCCACCACTCTCTTGCTCTGCCTTACTACCCCGCTCTCGCCTTGCCAATGATTGCAGATTTCCCCTTCCTATGGTATCCTTGCCTGCCAAGCAACAAAATTGACCTCATTTCTCAAATCACTGCGAGAATCTTACCTTATGACACAAAGCGACCTTCTTGCTCTTGGTATCACATTTGGGTATGCGACCGCGCTGCTTGCATTGGCGGAGGTGATACGCCGATGGCGCGGCTATCCACAAGACTTTACCCGCAAAATCGTTCATATTGGCGCTGGTATGTGGGTATTTGGCGTGCTGGCCCTCTTTGAGAACTGGTATATTGGGGTTATCCCCTTTCTCGCCTTTATCGTGCTCAATTTCCTCTTCTACCACTTCCGCGTCTTCGATTCGGTGGATGATGAGGGGAGTACGCCGGGAACGGTCTACTTTGCCCTCTCGATTAGTGTGCTATTTCTGGTCTTGTGGCGCACCGACAGCCCACTCGACCTGGGATACGTCGCTGCGGGGGGGACAATGGCCATGACATGGGGCGATGCACTGGCGTCGATTGTTGGGCGGCGGTGGGGGAAACATCGCTATACCATCGGCAATGACACCCGCTCGTGGGAAGGCTCTGCGGCGATGTTTCTTTCGAGTAGCATTGCCATCTTCCTGACGCTCTTGCTGGTACCAGGTTCTTCGCTCAGCCCAATGACTGAACCGCTTGGGGTGGGGGTATGTTTGGTGAGCACACTCATCGCAGCAACGGTCGCGACGCTGGCAGAGGGGGTCTCGCCTGCAGGCAGCGACAACCTTTCTGTGCCATTGTTGGCGGGAGGAGCGCTCTATGTCTCTCTCTTGTTCCTCTCATAGGCCAAGTTTGTGACATCTGTCGCACATTGGTTCTCTTACGCCCTACGAGCCTGCGTTTTCTTGCACCTATGCGCGGTTTCTGCTATCATGAGCACGGAGCTTGTGGCAACCTTCGCATCCGCACAGATTTGGGCTATTTTGGACTATCCGTGCAGTTTGGACGCACGTGGGTGAGCTGCGGAGTGGCGAGCCAAGTTCTGTCCTTCGGGAATCCGCTGAGAATATATAGGGCGGCAGTCAGACTGCCTCTTGTTTTCTGAAAACGGTATCTCCACCGTTCCAGAGACAAGCTGCCGCGCTTGCGCGCGTGCGGTATGATGGCTTTTGAACACACAGAAAGTAGCAGGACGTGGTGAATAGTGCCCGCATCCCTATTCTCAAAGTTGGAGATGTGCTGATTGCGTCGATCCAAGTAGCGCTGCACGATGCATCGGCGGTGCAATTTAAGGACGATCTCCTCCAAAAAGTACATGACTCAAAGGCGCGCGGGGTGATTATTGATCTCACCGCAATCGACGTTGTTGACAGCTTCATTGGCCGAATGATTGCCGATATTGCGGCCATGGCAGGACTGATGGGAACCCGCGTCGTGCTCACCGGGCTTCAGCCCGCGGTGGCCATTACGCTGGTTGAGCTTGGGTTAGAACTCCCTCGGGTATTGACTGCATTGAACCTGGAGAAGGGTCTGGCCATGATGCAAAGCCAGGCAGATGCCGACGAGGAGAGCAGCGATGACACAGGCTAAAGCAGCGGTTATCCGCAGCGACCTGGACATCGTCATCGCTCGTACCCTAGCGCGTGACACCGCCAAGTCGTTGGGGTTCGGCCCAATCGACCAGGCACGGATCGCAACCGCTGTGAGTGAGCTGGCTCGTAATATCTTCCTTTATGCTGGCAGTGGAAGTGTCACCGTGCGGGAAGTCGATAAGAGTTCCCGCAGGGGAATTGAAATTCTCTGTGAAGACAATGGCCCAGGCATTCCCGATATTGAGCAGGCCATGAGTGATGGCTATAGCACATCCCGCGGTATGGGGATGGGATTACCTGGGGCCAAACGACTCATGGATGAGTTTGACGTGCAAAGCTCAGATAATGGGACAACCATCACGTGCCGCAAGTGGCGCATGTAGCGCATGCCCCCACCATACGCCAGCACTCGCACAGCACAGGATATCCCCCACTATGGCCTTCTCCCTGGTTCCCGCGGGTAGGGTTCAGAGTAGATGTCCACACACCAAACACAACACGGGGTTTTTACTGCTTGGCCGCGACGCCACAGTGACCATCCTCTTGCAGTGGCGGCAGCGTACCTGTTGCAGTGGCGGCAGCGTACCTGATATTTCACTCGTTGGGGCAATATCCTTTGATCTGACTGCTTTTGAGCTGACTGAGCCGTCAGATTTTGGACGCGGCACGTCGGACACAATGCCAAGAGCCGTCGAAACGAGATATTGTCCCCCAAACCGAACAATGCCTCCTCTTCAGCCATCAGGGAGAAGGACGTTCCACATGTTTGACACTGCCGTGTAGCCGATTGTTCCGTATGCTGTTGCATATATACCTCCTCATTGCTTCCTTCATTAACATGATTGTTTCAACCCACTTCCTACACATACGTATAGTATACACCTCATTGCACCCGGAATCGAGAAAGCCCCACACACATTATCACATGTTTACCCCATCATGATGACCAGGATACGAACCTACGTGCGCACCGTCCGCGAGGCCTACGGGAATATCCCGCGTGCCTTTCGGCTGGTGTGGCACGCCCACAAAGTCGGCACAATTGCGATGGCAATCATCACTCTGGTGGCTGCATCTCTCCCCGCTTCGCAGGCGTGGGTGGGCAAGCTCATCGTCGACTCGGTGGTCAACAGCATCGAGGCCGGGACATCGGCCACCGTCGGGCTGCAGATGGCGCTTCCCTTCCTGCTGATCGAGTTTGGCCTGATGTTGCTGGGGTCTATGCTCAATCAAGGCCGTCGGCTCCTTGAGCATATCCTGCATGCGCGCCTTGGGCATACCATCAGCACGTCGATTATGCGCCACGCGATGTCGCTTGACCTGAGCTTCTTTGAGAATGCGGAGTTTTACGACAAGCTGCAAAATGCCCGCCGCCGCGCCGATACCCACGCCTTGACAATCATCAATACTGGCTTCCTTGTCATTCAAGAGGTTATCACACTTACATCGTTTGCCGCGCTCCTCATCGTTTTCAATCCGTTTGTGGCGTTGCTGCTCTTTGGCGCGACGATCCCCTCCTTCATCGCGCAGACAAAGTATAGCAATCTCTATTTTCGGCTGCTGACCTGGCGCGCGCCTGAATTTCGCCGAATGCTCTACCTTGAATACCTGTTGACGGTCGATGAGACCATCAAGGAGGTCAAGCTCTTTGGCCTTGGTGCACCGCTGCTTGAGCGCTATGAAAAACTCTTTTGGGAATTTCACGAGGAGGATGAAGCTCTTGCGAAGCGCCGCAGCATGATGAGTGTCTTATGGGGGATGCTCGCCACGATCAGCTATTATGGGGCCTATGCGTGGATTGTGTGGGTGACGGTGGCGGGGCAAATCACGCTCGGCGGGATGACGCTCTACCTCTCGCTCTTCCGCCAAAGCCAAACGACCTTCCAAGGGCTATTTAACAACCTCGGTCGGCTCTACGAGAGTGGTCTTTTCCTCAACAACCTCTTCGATTTCCTCAACCTTGAGCCGCAGATGGAGGCGAAGCTCAAGTCGGGCGAGAAGGGCAAATCCTTCCCCCGCCCGCTGCAACAGGGCATCACCTTTGAGAATGTCTCATTCCGCTACCCGGAGCAGGAACAATGGGCTTTGCGCCACTTCTCGCTGCACATCGCGCCCGGCGAATCGATTGCGATGGTGGGGCAGAATGGCGCGGGTAAAACCACACTCATCAAGCTGTTGACGCGGCTGTATGACCCCACTGAAGGCAGTATACAGGTTGATGGGGTAGATCTGCGGGAGTACGATATTGAGGATGTGCGGGCGAATATCGGCGTGATTTTGCAGGATTTCTCCCACTACCACACCACGGCCCGCGAAAATATCGGGTTTGGGCAGATAGACGCGCTTGATGATGAAGTACGGATATTGTCGGCGGCGCAGCGCAGTGGGGCAAATGATATCGTCGATGGGCTGCCCGATGGCTATGAGACGATGCTTGGGAAGTGGTTCAACAAGGGGCACGAACTCTCTGGCGGGCAGTGGCAGAAGATTGCGCTTGGGCGGGCCTTTATGCGTGACGGGCAGATTTTGGTGTTGGATGAACCAACGTCCGCCCTCGATGCCGAACGCGAATATGAGATTTTCCAGAGCTTCCGCGAGCTGACGCAGGGCAAAACCACCCTCCTCATCAGCCACCGCTTCAGCACCGTGCGCATGGCCGACCGCATTGTGGTGGTTGATGGCGGGCACCTCACCGAAGTGGGCACTCATCAGGAGCTGCTAGATGCTGGTGGCACCTATGCACGTCTCTTTCGGCTTCAAGCGTCAGGGTATCAGTAGGGTATCAGGGGGAGGGCTGGCAAGTAGGGCAGATATGCGTCCCGCGTTGCGCCACCACAATCCGCTCTATCACCGTGCCGCAGGCGGGGCATGGTGTCCCGTGGCGGCGGTAGACCACCACGTGATCCTGATTGCGGCCAGGTCGGCCATCGCCATCGCGGTAGTCACGGAGCGTGCTGCCGCCAAATGACAACGCCTGCTGCAAGACATTGCGTATCGCCTCTCGCAGCCGGACAACCTCCTCATACGCAAGGCTCTTGGCAGGCCGGAGTGGGTGGAGTCGCGCCTGCCACAGCGCCTCATCCACGTAGATATTCCCCAACCCCGCCACCATCTTCTGATCAAGCAATAGCGGTTTCATGCGGGTCGTGTGGCGGGCGAGGTGCGTCGCGAGGCAATCAACCGTGAACGCATCGCTCAACGGCTCAATGCCATATGCCGCGTCAAGGGTGGCCAGCCCCTCCGCATCAAGCAGCCGCACCCGTCCGAACTTGCGCGGGTCGCGGAAATGCAGGACGTGGTTGGTGTCGAGGGCAAGCGCAAGGTGCGTATGCTTGTCAATCGGCACATCGCCACCGACCACCGTCAATCGCCCTGACATCCGCAGGTGAATGGCCAATGTCCACTCACTGTCAAGCGAGAGGAGCAGCCATTTCGCCCGCCGCCCCACCGCACAAATCGTACGCCCAACGATAATCCCTTCAAAGAGGGGCACGTCGGGCGTTTCGATCATCCGCGGCCAATCAAGGTTGGCGATGCCCACAATACGACGCTGCGGCAGGTGGAGCGCAAGATTGCGGGCGATAGTCTCTACTTCTGGCAATTCTGGCATAGAAAAAGGGAAGGGAGAAGGACTTCACGCTTTTGTATGCGCTCAGGCCTCCCCAGAGGTGCCATTCTGCACTGGCGATACGGATGATACAGATAGTCAGCTACCCAGAGCTAAAGCACCTGGGCTTGTGCTCGCTCCTCCACCC